>JASFOV010000039.1:0-15352 GCA_050116355.1 Anaerolineae bacterium | reverse complement strand
TGGTTCTGTTGGAACAGGTCGGTCAAGACTCCAGTGTTCACACCTGGCACCGGCACATGCGCCGCGAGGCGGTAGATGGCCAGGATCAAGAACGTATATAGGATCTTTTTTCGCAGGTCTGGCAACGCAAAGGCGCTACGGACAGCCTGGATCATGGATCACTACCCCCTTTAGGCGGAGCTGGGCGGAGTCCGTCGTCCGCGATAGATCTCCCATGGCAACTCTTCGACTTTGCCACCAGCTTCTTCGATCTTGGTACGAGCACTTGCCGAGAACCGGTGTGCTTTGACCACCAAGGGCCGATCCAGCTCCCCCTGGCCCAGAATAGCCACCGGCAAGGACGGCGACTTGATGATTCCCGCCTCCGCCAAGGCCTCCGGCGTAACTTCGTCGTCGGCCGCAAACTCGTCCAGCCGGTACAGATTCACAGGGACATAGTCTACCTTAAAGATGTTTGTGAAACCCCGTTTGAAGGGAAGACGGCGCACTAACGGCAGCTGCCCACCTTCGAAGTAGGGTCCCTTGGTCCCACCCGAGCGTGCAGCCTGTCCCTTGGTCCCGCGACCTGCGGTCTTGCCCTTTCCGGCGGCAATACCGCGGCCCACTCGCTTGCGTCGCTTCCTGGCCCCATCCGGGGAATGCAGTTCATGCAGCTTCATCTTGAATTCACCCCATCACACCGCAAAGCGGCATCCCTCATTGCCCAGGGGGAATACCTTCCCCCTAAGCCTCAATCTCTTCAACTTCAACCAGGTGGCCTACTTTGTCGACCATCCCCCGGATGACCGGCGTATCGGCCTGTTCGACGGCATCTCCCAAGCGCCGCAGGCCCAACGCGCGAATCGTCCCTTTCTGGCGCCGAGAGTAGCCGATGCTGCTCTTGACCCAGGTGATGCGCAGCCTTTTTTCACTAGTCATGCGCCTCCTCCCTCATCCAGAAAGGCAAAACCCGGGACACAGGCACACCCCGCCGTTCGGCCACCGTCGCTGGGTCGCTGAGCCCTTCCAGCGCCTTCATGGTCGCCTTGACCACGTTCAGGATGTTGGCGCTACCCATCGACTTGGTCAGGATATCCTTGATACCCGCCGCCTCTACCACAGCGCGGACGCCGCCGCCCGCGATCACGCCGGTGCCCGGCGAAGCAGGGCGAAGCATGACTTCGGCCGCGCTGAACCGTACGGTGGTTTCGTGAGGAATGGTCGTGCCCGTCAGCGCGATCTTTTTCATATTGCGCTTGGCTCGCTCCGATCCTTTGCGGATAGCATCGGGCACCTGGCGGGCCTTGCCAACGCCCACACCCACACTACCTTCATTGTCACCTACAACAACCAATGCTCGGAAGTTGAAGCGCCGGCCACCCTTGATCACCTTGGACGTACGGGCGATATGTACAACGCGCTCGTCCAGTTCTTCGACTTCTTCCTGGCGGTCTCTTCGCCTGCGCCTTCTGTTATCTCTACGGCCCATGGGTCCTCCCTAATTGTCCAGTTCAACAATAGCTTAGCAGTTCTACCAAAACGGCTAGAATTGTAGTCCACCCTCGCGGGCTGCCTCAGCCAAAGCCTTCACCCGGCCGTGATACCGGTACCCACCCCGGTCAAAAACGACCTGTTCGATGCCGGCTTCCCGGGCGCGACGGGCGATCATCTCACCAACCACCGCCGCCTGATCGGCCTTGGCCTTACCGGTCGCCTCGGCTGACACCTCGGGATCAACGGTGGAGGCAGAAACCAAGGTATGCTGCCGCGTATCGTCAATCACTTGCACATAGATATGCTTTGAACTGCGGAACACGCACATGCGGGGCCGCTCCGCCGTACCATGCACGTTCTTTCGGATGCGTGCATGGCGACGCTGGCGCGCCAAGCGTTTCTTCTTTGCCTTGTCCATACGTCCTCCTATGCCCCGACTTTGCCAGCCTTGCCCGCTTTGCGCCGTACATACTCGCCTTGATAGCGAATCCCTTTGCCTTTGTACGGCTCCGGAGGGCGCTGCCGCCGGATACGGGCTGCAATCTCCCCCACCAGTTCTTTGTCAATGCCCTGTACAGTCACAGCGCGACCACCACGGGGCACCTCGAAGCTGATGTCCTCTGGCGGCGAGAACTCAATGGGGTGCGAATGTCCCAAATAGAGCACCAGTTTTTCACCCTGCTTTTCGGCGCGGTAGCCGGTACCGACGATCTCCAACACCTTGGAATACCCCTCCGAAACACCGAGCACCATGTTATTCAACAGAGCGCGGGTCAAACCATGCATGGCTCTGTGTGTCCGGTGATCGGTCGGTCGTTTCACCTGGAGCACCCCTTCTTCCAGCAAGATTTCCATATCAGGGTGAAACGTCCGGTCGAGCTGCCCCTTGGGTCCTTTGACCGTCACCTTGTTACCACGGATATCCACATTCACCTTTTCCGGCAATGGGATCGCTTTTAAACCAACGCGAGACATGATTCCCCCTCACCATACATAGCAGAGAACTTCGCCGCCTACGCCCTGGCGTCGCGCCTCGCGATCGGTCATAACTCCCTTGGGAGTGCTCACAATCGCGATCCCCAGGCCACTGAGGACCCAAGGCAGGTTGCGCTTGCCTTTGTAGACACGCCGGCCCGGCTTGCTCACCCGCTCAAAGCCGTTGACAATGGGTTGACGGCTATCATCATACTTCAGCCATACCCGGATGTTTGGCTGAGGGCGATCTTTGGTTATCTCGTACCCCTGAATGAATCCTTCTTCCAGGAGGATCTGCGCAATCGCAACTTTCATCTTGGAGCTGGGCACCAACACCCACGCCTTGCGCACCATCAGTGCATTGCGAATCCGGGTCAACATATCAGCAATCGGATCGGTTGTAGACATACACCACCCCACTTATTAGACTACAGTTCGCCCGCCTACGAGCCCGCGGCGATTACCAACTGGACTTGACGACGCCCGGGATCATCCCCTGGTTGGCCAACTCACGGAAACAGATACGGCACAGACGGAAGCGCCGCATGTAGCCCCTGGGACGCCCACAGCGCTCACAGCGATTCCGCACGCGGACCTGGTATTTGCGCCTTTTCTCTCGAACAATCATACTTTTCTTGGCCATGGTCTCCCCTCTACTCTCGACTTGCCTAGCGGCCCTTGAAGGGCATCCCCAGGTGTCGCAACAAATGGAATCCTTCCTCGTCCGTCTGGGCCGTGGTCACAATCGTGATCTCCATTCCCCGAATCTTGTCGATCTTGTCATAGTCCATCTCGGGAAAAGCAAGCTGCTCCTGGAGACCGAGGCTATAGTTGCCACGACCATCAAAGGCCTCCGGCGAGATTCCGCGAAAGTCCCTCTGGCGGGGCAAAGCGATATTGCAGAGCCGGTCCAAAAAGTTCCACATGCGCTCCCCTCGCAGGGTGACCTTCACGCCGATAGGATTCCCGGCGCGTAGCTTAAAATTCGCAATCGACTTGCGCGCCCGTGTCACAACCGGCCGTTGGCCGGTAATGATCATGATATCTTCCACCGTGGCATCCAATGCCTTGGCATTCTGCAACGCCTCGCCCAGCCCTACATTCACCACGATCTTTTCCAGGCGTGGGACTTCCATGACGTTGTCATAGCCCAGCTCCTGCTGTAGGGCCGGCATAACCTGCTCGCGGTACATATCTCTCAATCTTGGCATCGTTCAACTCCCAAGATGATCCTGCCTGACAGGCATAGATCAGTCTATTAACTCGTCACAACTTTTGCAGTACCGGGACTTGGTGCCATCTTCGAGCACTCGAAATCCAACGCGAGTCGCCTCCTTACAGGAGGGGCACACCAGCTTCACATTCGAAATGTGGATCGGCGCTTCGCGCTCAATCCGGCCAACCTGCGTACGCACATCCCCTGTTCGCCGCTGGTGTTTGATGATCATATTGATACCCTGCACGACCACCCGATCCTTGTCATGGTCCCGGCCCAACCGGCGATGATAGCGATCGATCCTATAGCCAGGGATCACGCGGTGGACTGTACCCTGCAGCCTCTGGCCTTCGCGCCGGGCAGCGGCAGCGTCCGTCCCCACCATCACCTCGACCGTATCGCCCTTCTTGATCCGTTCCATCGTCTTACTCTCCCTGTCTACCTACAACACTTCCGGCGCCAGCGACATGATCTTCATGAATCCCTGCTCGCGCAACTCGCGGGCCACCGGGCCAAAGATGCGCGTACCCTTGGGATTCTTGGCCTGATCCAGTATCACGGCGGCATTGTCATCGAACTTGATGTGCGTACCATCGCGGCGATGGATCTCTTTGGCGGTACGCACAATCACAGCCCGGACTACATCTCCCTTTTTCACCGAACCACCGGGCGCCGCGCTTTTGACCGAGGCCACAATCACATCACCCACCGACCCATAGCGCCGGGTCGAACCGCCTATGACGCGGATACATTGGATCTCCTTGCCCCCGGTGTTGTCAGCTACCTTCAAGCGGCTTTCTTGCTGAATCATTTCTTTCCTCCGGCTATCTTACCGCAGACATTGCCCCAGTTCTACGGCTCAGACAGATTCCAGAATATCGGTAACAACCCACCGCTTTTCCCGACTCATGGGGCGGGATTCAACGATCTGGACCAAATCACCGATCTGGCAGGCGTTGCCGGCATCGTGAGCTTTATACTTCTTGCGCATGGCCACAACCTTGCCATACAGCGGATGTCGCTTCTTGCGCTCCACCTGGACGATAACCGTCTTTTCCATGCGATTGCTCAGAACGCGGCCGACCAGGATTTTTCTCCGTTCTTTCATTCTGCCACCTGCTCCCGCAAACCTTCCAACTCTTTCGCCCGAAGAATGGTGTTCAGACGGGCAATCTCCCTACGCATCTGCCCCAACCGAGCGCTGTTCTGCATCTGTCCGATGGAGAACTGGAACTGCAGGTTGAACATCTCCGAGTGGGCGTCATCCAGTTTGTTCTGGATCTCCTCGGGCGTCATCTCCCAGATTTCCCGTGATTTCATCCTGCTCCTCCTATCAACTCGTCACGGCTCACAAACTGGGTCTTAATAGGCAACTTGTGCGCGGCCAAGCGCATTGCCTCTCGGGCTGCGTCTTCCTGGACACCGGACATCTCAAAGATCATCCGGCCGGGTTTCACAACCGCCACCCAGTGATCCACCGCTCCCTTACCTTTGCCCATCCGCGTCTCTGCCGCCCGAGCCGTCACCGGTTTGTCCGGGAAGACCCGGATCCACAGCTTTCCACCACGCCGGACATAACGCACGATGGCGCGGCGGGCCGCCTCAATCTGGCGGCTCGTCATCCAGCACGGCTCTAGGGCTTGCAAGCCAAACTCGCCAAAAGACAAGGTGTTGCCCCGCCCGGCCCGGCCCTTCATACGTCCGCGATGATGTTTGCGGTATTTAACACGTTTTGGCATTAACATGACACACTCTCCCCATGGGATTGCGACCAGCGATGGCTAGGCACTGCCTGCCTGGGCGCTTTCCAGCTCGGGCAGGATTTCGCCTTTGTAGATCCAAACCTTTACGCCGATACGACCAAAGGTGGTCAGAGCCTCTGCCTGAGCATAATCGATGTCTGCGCGCAAGGTGTGGCGCGGTACCCGTCCTTCGCGGGTCGTCTCTGTGCGAGCCATCTCCGCGCCAAACAAGCGACCAGAGCAAGTGACCATGGTCCCCTCAGCACCGAAACGCATGGCCCGCTGTACTGCCTGCTTCATTGCGCGCCTGAAGGAAATCCGCCGTTCGATCTGCTGGGCAATCCCTTCTGCTACCAAATAAGCATCCAGCTCGGGACGATCGACCTCTTCAACGTCGACATGGATCTTTTTGCCGGTGAGGGCTTCCAGCGATTGGCGCAAGGCGTTCACGTTGGCCCCCTTGCGTCCAATGACGATACCTGGTTTAGCCGTCCAGATCTTGATCGAAACCTGTCGCGCCCGAGGAAATCTCTCAATCTCGATGCTCGAGATACCCGCGTGCCCCAAATCATTGCGAATCAGGTCGCGGATCTTTAGATCCTCCTGCAGGAGGTCCGCATACTCGTCTCTTTCCGCGTACCAGCGGGCTTTCCAATCCCTAATATATCCCAGCCTGAAGCCGTACGGATGTACCTTCCGACCCATGCACTCCCCCCTTTTAGAACTCTGTCGGAGTTCGTTCGCGCAGGACCACCGAAATATGAGACGAACGTTTCAAAATCGGCTTAAAGCGGCCGCGCGCACCAAAGCGTCGCCAGCGGCGTACTGGCCCCTCGTCAGCAAAGATCTCGGCAATATACAGATCTTCGCTGGCCATTCCAAAATTGTTCTCGGCATTTGCCACAGCCGACTTGATCAGCTTGTAAACCGGCGTCGCAGCCCGCTGAGGCATGAGCTTCAACACGCTCAGCGCCTCCTCAGCATCCATTCCCCGCACCCGGTCCACCACAAGGCGCACCTTGCGTGGCCCCTGCCACACATAGCGGTTCTGCGCCCGGATCTCAAAGTCCTCCATGCCTGCCTCCTACCCGACTACCCTGCGGACCCTTCGCTCCCTCCGGATATGTCCCCGGAAGGTACGTGTGGGCGCGAACTCGCCTAACTTGTGTCCCACCATGTTCTCGCTGATATAGATCGGCACATGACGGCGCCCATCATGGACGGCGATCGTATGGCCGACCATCTGCGGAAATATGGTCGAAGCCCGGGACCACGTCTTGATCACCCGCTTCGGCACCCCAGGTCGATTCATCTCTTCGATCCGGCGCAGCAGTTTTGGCTCTACATACGGTCCTTTTTTCAGCGATCTGGACATTGCTCATTCCTCCCTGACCCACGGGCCTGTTCCTGTCCCGCGAGCAGCATCCACGTTCTACCTGCGCTTCTTGCGCCGGCGTCGCACAATCCACTTGTCGGTTGACTTGTTACGGCGTGTCTTCTTGCCCAGTGTCGGCTTGCCCCACGGCGACTTGGGACTGGGCATGCCGATCGGCGATCGACCTTCTCCACCACCGTGTGGGTGGGAGCCGGGATCCATGGCCGAGCCACGAACGGACGGGCGGAAGCCAAGCCAACGCTTGCGACCGGCCTTGCCCAGCTTGATGTTGCCATGGTCCGTGTTGCCAACTTGGCCGACGGTGGCCATACATTGTACGTTGACCAGCCGGACCTCGCCCGAAGGCAGCCGGACATGGGCATATCGCCCTTCCTTGGCCACCAACTGCGCCGACGTGCCGGCGGAACGTACCAGCTGTCCCCCCTTACCAACGTGCAACTCGATGTTGTGAATGGTAGAACCCACCGGGATATTGGCGATAGGCAATGCATTGCCTATCTGAATCTCCGCATCGGCGCCCGACATCACCACATCACCCACTCGCAGACCCACTGGCGCAATAATGTAGCGCTTCTCGCCATCCACATAGCTGACCAACGCGATCCGCGCCGAACGGTTGGGGTCGTACTCGATCGAGGACACCCGCCCCGGAACGCCAAACTTGTCGCGTTTGAAGTCAATCACCCGGTACCGCCGCTTGTGGCCACCACCACGATGACGCACGGTGATCTTGCCTCGAGCATTGCGACCAGCCTTGCTCTTTAAGGGCCGGAGCAATGATTTCTCGGGCTTGGTCTGCGTGATCTCCTCAAACGTGGAGACCGTCATGTCCCGTCGCCCGGGCGAAGTCGGTTTGTACACTTTGATTGCCATCTTCTTACTCCTGCAAGCTTAGTCGATAGGCGATACTCGGCCCCAGACCACCTGGGTGCTTGCTGCCCTGCCGCCTATCTGTCCCCTTCCGGGACCCGTCCCCCGCGACCAGCTAGCGACTTGCTAGATCCCTTCAAAGAACTCCTGGATCCGCTCGCCAGGGGCCAATGTAACCACGGCTCGCTTCCAGCCGGGCCGCGTGACAATCAGCTTGCGTCCCATCTGGCGCCGCTTTGGTTTCATATTCATCGTGTTCACAGCCACAACTTCGACATCAAAGATAATCTCGACCGCTTCCTGGATCTGATGCTTGTTGGCGGCACGATCCACTTCAAAGACATACTGGTTGTCGTCCCGCTGGTAGTCCGACTTTTCAGTCAAAATGGGCCGCTTCAACACCTGATAGATGTTCATTGTACCTCTCCTAAAACCTGGAAGGGTTGGGCATGGCTAGCCCAGGATCCCCTCAATCACGTCCAGCGAAGCCAGCGGCACCAGGATATGATCGTACTTGAGCAGATCGCGCACATTCAAGTATTGCGCCACCAGCGTCCTCACCTGAGGAATGTTGCGCACCGAGCGCAAGATCGTCTCGTCACGCTGCGGCAGCAGGATCAGGGCCGAAGACTCAATGCCCAGGTTCTGCAGAATGACCATCAGGTCCTTGGTCCGCGGCTGCTCCAACTCCAGGCTCTCCAAGAACACCATCTGAGCCCCAGTAGCTTTGACGGACAAAGCGGAGCGCAACGCCTGGCGACGCATCTTGCGCGGCATTTTCTGGCGGTAGCTGCGTGGCGTGGGCCCAAATACCGTCCCACCACCTCGCCATTGGGGCGATCGGATGCTACCTTGGCGGGCACGACCGGTGCCTTTCTGGCGCCATGGCTTGCGTCCGCCCCCCCTGACCTCAGAACGCGTCTTGGTATCGTGCGTTCCCTGCCGGGCATTGGCCATCTGCCGCACCAGGGCTTGGTGCATCAACGCCTCGTTCACCGGCGCAGCAAAGATATCATCGCGCAGCTCGGTCTCTCGTACTTGCTCACCTTGAGTATTATACACAGGCACTTGCATTTGCCATCACTCCTCGCCCGGTTGCAGCCTAGCGTCTCTTCTTGCGTAGCAAGCGGGTCTTGCGCGCCTGCCGGATGAGAACCAGACCGTTCTTTGCCCCCGGCACCGCTCCCCGCACTGCCAGCAGGTTCCGCTCCGGATCCACCAATTCGACCTTGAGACTCTGAGCGGTCACCCGCTCTCCGCCCATGCGACCCGCCATGCGCATGCCCTTGAACACACGCCCCGGCGTGGTGCATGCCCCAATCGACCCAGGAGCGCGCAGCCGGTCCGACTGACCATGGGTCTTGGGACCACCCCGGAAACCGTGACGCTTGACGACGCCAGCAAAGCCCTTGCCTTTACTGGTGCCAGTCACGTCGACATATTCACCCACTTCGAACATGTCCACCGTGACCTTCCCACCTTCTTCAAGGTCGGCAAGATCATCTTCCTGGACGCGCAACTCACGCAGGTGACGCAGCGCCGGCAGATTGCTTTTTTGTAAATGCTGCAACTGAGGTTGCGTCAAGTGTTTGGGCTTGGTTTCCTCAAAGCCCAACTGGATGGCCGTATAGCCATCCCGCTCGACGGTCTTGATTTGGGCCACATAACAGGGACCAGCTTCGATAACGGTAACCGGAATGACTTCCCCACGATCGTCAAAGACCTGGGTCATCCCGACCTTCTTGCCTATAATACCTTTCATCTCATACCTCCCGGGGACTGTTAGGCTAGGCAGACCTGCATCATCCCAATCGTACCAACAGTATGCTGGCTCTCGTGCGTGCCTGGCACTTGCTGGCTCGACGCAATAGGCTGTGTTCAGCCGGATAGGAATCCGGCACGATCGGTTTGGTGTTCAGTTGTTAACGAGTTGTCGAATACAACTCTGGCTTTGGCCGCAGGTCAACCCGCGCCGGGCCAAAGCCTACAGCTTGATCTCGATATCGACCCCGGCCGGTAGTTGCAGTCGCATCAGCTGATCGACCGTCTTGGAACCTGGCTCGATCACGTCAATCAGTCGCTTGTGCGTTCGAATCTCAAACTGCTCCCTCGAGTCCTTGTCGATAAATGGCGAACGGATAACGGTGTACTTTTCGATGCGCGTAGGCAAGGGCACAGGGCCCACCACCTGAGCACCGGTCCGCTCTGCCGCATCCACGATCTGACGCGCCGACTGATCGAGTATCCGGTGATCAAAAGCCTTAAGTCGAATCCTGATCTTCTGCTTGGCCATGGTCTCCTCGTAACTGCTCTAACGACTAGTCCAGAACCTTGGTGATGACGCCCGAACCTACCGTCCGGCCACCTTCACGGATCGCAAACCGCGACCCCGACTCCAGCGCCACCGGCACGATCAGCTTCACCCGAAACTGCGTGTTGTCGCCCGGCATCACCATCTCCACGCCCTCCGGCAGATCCACCGCGCCCGTCACATCCAACGTCCCTATGTAGAACTGCGGCCGGTAGCCCGCAAAGAACGGCGTGTGCCGGCCCCCTTCATCCTTCTTCAATACGTACACCTCGGCCTCGAACATCGTGTGCGGCTCGATCGTCCCCGGCTTCGCCAGCACCATCCCCCGCTCCACGTCGTCCCGGTCCATACCTCGCAACAAACATCCAATGTTGTCCCCGGCCATCCCCTCGTCCAGGATCTTCCGGAACATCTCCACGCCCGTGCACACCGTCTTCCGCGTCTCCCGGATCCCGACAATCTCCACCTCGTCCATCGTCCGGACTATCCCCCGGTCCACGCGCCCCGTCACCACCGTCCCCCGCCCCTTGATGCTGAACACATCCTCGATCGGCATCAGGAACGGCTTCTCCGTGTCGCGCTCCGGCGTCGGTATGTACTCGTCCACCACCCGCATCAGCTCCCAGATGCACGCATACTCCGGCGCATCCATGTCCGTGCTTGTGCTCTCCAACGCATCCCGCGCACTCCCGCGCACGATCGGAATGTCGTCCCCAGGAAACTCGTACTCGCTCAACAACTCCCGCAGCTCCAGCTCCACCAGCTCCAGCAGCTCCGGGTCGTCCATCATGTCCACCTTGTTCAAAAACACCACCATCGCCGGCACCTCTACCTGCCGCGCCAGCAACACGTGCTCCCGCGTCTGCGGCATCGGCCCGTCCGGCGCCGCCACCACCAAGATCGCCCCGTCCATCTGCGCCGCGCCCGTGATCATGTTCTTGATATAGTCCACGTGCCCCGGACAGTCTACGTGCGCATAGTGCCGGTTATCCGTCTCGTACTCCACGTGCGCAATCGCGATCGTGATCCCACGCGCCTTCTCCTCCGGCGCGTTGTCGATCGAGTCAAAAGCCCGAAAATCGGCATAGCCCTTCATCGACAGCACCTTGGTGATCGCTGCCGTCAGCGTCGTCTTCCCATGGTCAATATGACCAATCGTCCCGACGTTTACGTGTGGCTTTGTTCGTTCAAACTTCTCTTTTCCCATGAGAACACTTCCTTTCTTCCAACCTCATGCGGCCCTATCTGAACCGCAAAACCGGGCAATTCTACCGCAAAAGCCGGTACATGGCAAATCTCGAGGTGTCCATTACCTACGGCCGCCCATCAAAATCCGTGCCAACACCTCGGACGGAACCTGATCGTAATGATCAAACTCCATCGTGAAGGTGCCCCGGCCTTGGGTCATCGAGCGCAGATCGGTGGCGTACCCGAACATCTCGGCCAAGGGCACCATGGCCCGGATGGCTTGCATGCCGACACCTCGTGGCTGCAATCCCTCAATATGGCCGCCGCGGGCGCTCAGATCGCCGATGATCGACCCGCTAAACTCGTCTGGCGCCACCGCTTCGACCTTCATGACCGGCTCCAGAAGCACGGGCGCCGCTTGCTCCGCGCCGTTTCGCAGAGCTATGGCCGCGGCTGCGGCGAACGCCGTCTCGGTGGACTCTTCCTCGTCGTACGTCCCACCCAGGAGGGTCACCTTCAAGTCGTCCAAGGTATACCCGGCCAATATGCCGCCATCCAAGGACTCGCGGATACCGCTTTCCACCGCGGACACAAACCGCTCGGGCAGCAGCTCGTCTTTCGTCGCATTCACGAACTGAAAGCCCGAACCAGCGGGCAAGGGTTCTAGCTTGAGAACCACATGACCGTACTGGTTCCGCCCGCCCACGGGCCGGATGAACTCACCCTCGCTGCGTGCCGCCTGGGTAATCGTTTCGCGATAGGCCACCTGTGGCTTGCCCACATTGGCCATCACCCGGAACTCACGCAGCATACGGTCGACCAAGACTTCCAAATGTAGCTCGCCCATGCCACGGATGATCAACTGGCCCGTCTGCTCATCGGTGCGGACCTGGAAAGTGGGATCCTCCTCCGCCAGCCGCTGCAAGGCATCGTTCAACTTGTCTTGGTCCGCCTGTGTGCGCGGTTCGATCGCCACCGAGATAACCGGCTCCGGGAACTTGATAGACTCCAAGATCACCTGCTGGGTAAAGTCGCACAAGGTCTCGCCAGTAAAGGTCTGCTTCAGCCCGACCGCAGCAGCGATATCGCCGGCCTCAATCACCGGTATCTCTTCGCGGCGATTGGCGTACATGCGCAGCAGCTTGCCAACTCGCTCCTTGCGCTCCTTGACCGAGTTAAGCACCGAGCTGCCGGCATTGAGCCGTCCCGAGTAGACGCGCAGGTAAACCAGCCGGCCAACATACGGGTCCGAAACCACCTTGAAGGCCAGGGCCGCGAACGGCTTGGACTTGTCAGCGTAACACTTCCACACCGTCCCAGTCTTGGGGTTGATGCCCTCCACCGGCGGCACTTCGAGTGGCGACGGCAAATAGTCGACCACAGCATCCAAGACCGGCTGCACGCCCTTATTGCGCAAGGCGGAACCACACAGAACTGGCACCAGCTCGTTGCGCAGGGTGGCCCCCCGCAGAGCCTGTCGCAGTTCATCGGCCGAGATCTCGTCCCCTTCCAGGTACTTTTCCATGATCCCGTCGTCGAACTCGGCGATCTGCTCCAAAAGGTGCTCCCGGTGTTCGAGGGCGACCGGCATCAACTCCTCAGGGATGCTTTCAGATTCCTGAATGGTGCCCATATCGTCCGCGTACAAGATGGCTTGCATGGTCAGCAAGCACACAAGACCCCGGAACTTGTCCTCGGCACCGATAGGAACCTGGATCGCCACCGGTCTGGCAGCTAGTTGCTCACGGATCATATCGATCGTGTGCCAGTAGTCTGCACCGACACGATCCATTTTGTTAACGAAACAGATCCGGGGCACGTGATACCGGTCCGCCTGGCGCCAAACCGTCTCTGATTGGGGCTCCACGCCGGCGACCGCATCAAAGACCACCACCCCGCCGTCCAACACGCGCAGGCTGCGCTGCACCTCAGCGGTAAAGTCGATGTGCCCGGGTGTATCTACAATGTTAATCTGGCAATCGTGCCAGAAACAGGTCACGGCCGCCGCGGTGATCGTGATCCCGCGCTCCCGCTCCTGCTCCATCCAATCGGTGACGGTTGTCCCATCGTCGACGTTGCCCAAACGGTACGTGCGCCCTGTATAGAACAGGATCCGCTCGGTCGTCGTGGTCTTGCCAGCATCGATGTGGGCAATGATCCCGATGTTCCGCGTACGCTCTAGGGGATACGCCCTGGTCATGGGACAACCTCACTCAGCGACCGGCCAAGAAAACAACCAATGACCAAGTACGGTTGTCGCCTGGTCATTGGTTCACCGGTCAAAAAGAACCACGCCTACCAGCGATAGTGAGCAAACGCCCGGTTGGCCTCCGCCATTCTGTGGGTATCCTCGCGTCTCTTGACCGTCGCACCCGTATTGTTCGCAGCGTCCAGCAATTCGTTGGCCAGCTTCTCGGACATGCTCTTGCCCGGCCGGTTTCGCGCAGCCTGGATAAGCCAGCGAACGGCCAGCGACACCTTGCGCTCGGGCCGGACCTCTACAGGCACTTGGTATGTGGCACCCCCCACCCGGCGGGGCTTGACCTCCAGCATCGGCGTGGCATTGCGGACCGCCTGCTCAAAGACGTCCAGGCCAGGACGCTTGGCCCGCGATTCGACAATGTCGAGAGCGTCATAGAAGACGCGCTGTGCCGTGCTCTTTTTCCCGTCCTGCATCAGCTTGTTGATGAACCGAGCCACCATGACACTATTGTACTTGATGTCAGGTGCAATCTCCCGCTTGGGAGGACGATTCCGTCTTGGCATGTTTCACTCCCTACCTGGCAAGAACAACCCACCCCGGGCTGTCTTACAGAACCACCGATTTCTTGGGTTGCTTGGCTCCGTACTTGGAGCGTCCCCGCTTGCGGCCATCCACCCCGCCCGAGTCCAAAGCGCCACGAACGATATGATAGCGCACACCGGGTAGGTCCTTGACCCTTCCACCACGCACCAATACCACCGAGTGTTCTTGCAAACCGTGACCCTCACCCGGAATATAGGCCGTGACCTCAATACCGTTTGTCAGGCGGACACGAGCGATCTTGCGCAGCGCCGAGTTGGGCTTTTTGGGCGTCATGGTACGCACCTGGGTGCATACTCCCCGCTTAAGGGGATTGCCCTTCTGCTGTCGCGTCGTCCGCCCCTTGAGAGCGTTGTGGTTGTAGCGCAGGGCCGGTGCCTTTTCCTTTTTCGGCTTGGGCTTGCGCCCCTTCCTCACCAACTGATTGATCGTAGGCAACGCGATCCTCCCTTTTGATGGTCCATAGTTTGACACGATTTCTAGACATATAGAGGGCCACCGCTAGTACGTCCGCGATGGCCTGTCTCACTATCTTGGCGCCGGACCCAATATCACCAGATAGGCATACGTCTGGAAAGAATCTCTTCGCAAAAGCCAACTTTAGCACAGGTCTAGACAAAAGTCAAATCATACAGCGTGCTAGACCATCTAGCCAAAGAGTTGGGCCAATTCATCGCGCTCAAAGGTGGGCAACGCCTCCACCCCACCGGCCCGCTTGACGTCAACCCGTGCCGGCCCTTCTTCCACGCTGCCGATCACAGCGGCTTGAATACCCGCGGCGTCGAGCGCGGTCACCATCTGCTGGGCCGAATCGCGCGGCGCCGTGGCCAATAGAGCGCCGGAGGCGAGCACGCCCAGCGGGTCCAGGCCCAAAGCCTGGCAGAACGCGGCCGTCTCAGGATAGACGTGCACCGCCTCCAGATCGATGATCAGCCGGGTATTGGACGCCAGGGCCAATTCCCACAGCCCCGTGGCCAATCCCCCTTCTGTCGGATCGTGCATGGCATGGGGCCGCTCCACCTGGCGGATGATCTCCGCATCGCGCAGTATGCTGATGCCCGGTGACGTGAGAAACCGCTGACCGCGGGCAACCAGATCGGTCCCCACCCGCTCCTCCAGCTTCTGCCCAAATTCACGGGCCAGCACCGCGGTCCCCTCCACGGCGATGCCCTTGGTCAGGATCACCGTATCCCCTACCTGCACACCCGCTGTTTGAACCAGATCTTGTCTCTCAACCTCTCCCAGCAGCAAACCGATCGCGATCGGTCGGTCGAGGCCGTGGGTAATCTCTGTGTGGCCACCACACAGAGCGATGCCCAACTCCTCACACGCCTCGTGAACCTGGGCAAAAATCTGCTCCACCAAACTCGTGCTGGTT
>JASFOV010000038.1:0-15548 GCA_050116355.1 Anaerolineae bacterium | reverse complement strand
ACCCACGTGTCACTGCGAGCCCCAAAGGGGCGCGGCAGTCTCCCCTGACCATGCGTGAGGGACCAGCGATGGCCTTGCTAGACTCCCCTCGATGACGGAACAGCCGGATTCTCGATTCCCATCGAAATTGATACATTACCACTCGATGCCAAGCCGCCCAGCCCGGGGCCTTGAGACCGGTTACCTGTTCAAGGGAGGTGATTTATGTTAGGCGAATTCTCGAAACTATGGTTATGGCTTGCTATCACGGGGCGCCATCATCACCGGGTTGCTGTGGGGTTCGATCCTGGCCTTTCTGATCGACCAGGACCTGCGCCGGGCGACGCTGTTTGGATTGCTCGCCTCCTGCTTTGCGCTGGTGGGCTTGATCCATGCCGAGCAGATTGGCTTCTCTCTATCGCCCATTACGATCGGATACCTGGTACTGACGGCCCTTTGGGGGCTGCTGTATTTCGTGCGACAGGTCAGGGGCAAGGCCGGAGCGTCGGAACCGTTGGATGTGGCGTATCGCGTCGTTGGCGAGGAAAAGGTAAGAGACCCTACAGCCGCATCGATCCGGCATATGGTAAAATGGGTATGTTGCGATGTAGGCGATTGGGGTAAGATTGGGCCCGGTGACAACGTCAGAATTTCTGGACGAGCGTGAAATACGTGGCCCCTTCGCCAGGGAAGGCTGGTCTGCGGCGGTTCCCGATCCTGGGAGGAGAGACAAACATGGAACACGGTTCAGCTCCGGCAGCGGTCATGCGCTTCGCCTGGGAAGATCCGTTGCGACGTATCACCTTGGTCATCGGGCGGCTCGGTTTGGCCTTGCTCTTTTTCACTCAGCTCTTTTGGAAGTTGCCGCCCCGATTTGGCTGCGGGCCGGGCGATGGCTTTTCCTTTACTCACTTTGATGACAATGGCCAGTTGGTGCGGACCAGCGGCCTATGCGATTGGGTGGGAATCGAGGCCAGCTACGCGCATCAGGATCGCCGCTTTTTGGTGACGCCTGGCTCGGATGGCGGCACGTTGTTCTCCATCGGTCTTGGGCCGCTGGTCAAGCTGAATGGCCTGTTTGTCGAACGCGTCGTCCAGCCGGCCTTTGGCCTGTTTGGTTGGGCCATCTTTTTGCTGGAAGCGTTCATCGCCATCAGCATGTTGTTGGGCTTGTTCACCCGTGCGGGTGCCTTGGTATCCCTGCTCCTCTCCCTCCAACTGATGCTGGGCCTGGCCGGTATCTGGAACCCAGCAGCCCAGATCAACGAATGGGAGTGGAGCTACCATCTGATGATCTTGTTGTCCCTGGTTCTGTTGGGTGTGGCGCCGGGCCGCACCCTGGGCGTGGATGCGTGGTTGAGGCCGCGTCTGGCAGCCTCAGCCGAGGGCGGCAACCGACTCGCACGGTGGTTGCTGGCCCTGACCTGAGTACCTTGGACGATTTTACCCTGGTCAGGCGGAAGGAGATTCGTATGTCACCATTGGAAGAGGGATGTGGTTCGACGGAGAGCTCAGCTATCGAGATGGATCCACAATGGTGGAAATTGTGGATCTATACCAACTACGATTGTAATCTCAGCTGCAGCTACTGTGTAGCCGAATCGAGTCCGCGTGCGGCGCGCAACGGCCTGGATCTAGCGACTGTCCAGCGGCTCGTGGACGAGGCTGTTTCGCTGGGCTTTGGTCACTTTTTCTTCACTGGTGGCGAGCCCTTTATTTTGGATGAGATCTATGATATGCTCGCCTACGCTTCGGCGCGGGCTGAGACAACGGTGCTCACCAATGCCATGCTGCTGCATGGCAAGCGGTTGGAACGGTTGGCGACGATTGCCGGCGACAACCTGGTGGTGCAGGTCAGTTTGGATGGCGCCACCGCCCAACAACACGATGCCTACCGGGGTGCGGGGACCTGGGCCAAAACGGTGGAAGCTATCCAGCGGCTGCAGGCCAGGGGCTTCCGTCTGCGCCTTTCGACGACCGAAACCCCGGCCAATGCGCAGCATCTGGAGGAGGTGCGCGCCTTTGGGCGCTCGTTGGGTATTGCCGCTGAGGACCATCTGGTGCGCCCCCTGGCGCGGCGGGGATTCGCCGAGGAAGGCTTGGAGGTCGGGATCGACAATCTGACCCCGGAGGTCACAGTCACTGCGCATGGCATCTTCTGGCATCCCGTGGCCTCGCCGAGCAGCGTCGACCTGCGGGTCAGCAGCGACATCTTTCCCTTGGCAACCGCTATGACGTGCATTCAGAACCAACTCGAAGAGATGGGGCAACCGGAACGGGATCGCCCCCAGGCGGTGACTTGAGGCTAGGGTCGAGGCTTCCGTTGGAAGCCAGCGGGAACCGTGATATCGATGGGAGCGGAGACAAGGAGGAGGTTTCGTTGAACCAAATGATCCAGGAGTCGCTGCGGCGCCAAGCGCCCCTGTGGCCGATTGCCCTCAGCCGGATCTTGATCTCGTTTCTGTGGCTGATTTCGCTGCGGTGGAAGCTGCCACCCGACTTTGCCCCGGCGACGGGAAAGGGCCTGATGGATTGGCTTCAGCTAGAGGTCCAATATCCCGCCTTTGGGTTCTACGCCGACTTTGTGCAGTCGGTCGTGATCCCCAACTTTACCTTGTTCGCCTGGCTGATCTTTCTGATCGAGTTGATCATCGGGCTCTTGCTGCTGACGGGCACCTGGACACGCTTGGCGGGCGTCTTGGGGGCGCTGATGTCGCTCAACATCGGAATCGGCGTCCTGGCCGTACCCGGCGAATGGCCCTGGTCCTATGTCATGATGATCATGTGGCACGGCCTGTTTGTGGTGACGGCGTCCGGTCGGGTGCTGGGCGTGGACGGCTGGCTGCGAAAACGGCTGCCGGCGGATTCTGTGTGGCTGATATTCACATGATGATGGATCTTGCTGGTGATTCAGAAGTGGTTCCGAGATGCTAGTCATTGAGATCCTCTATGTACTCTGTGTCAGCTTGCTCAGCCTATACGGTCTGAACAACCTGGTTTTGACCTGGCTCTATGTGCGGCACCGGCACGATCCCACTCCAGAGCCGGCGCCGCCGGCCCAGTGGCCCCTGGTGACGGTCCAGCTCCCAATCTACAATGAGCTGCACATGGCCAGGCGCCTCCTGGACGCCGCCGCCCAGTTGGACTATCCACCCGACCGGTTGGAGATCCAGGTCCTCGATGACTCGACCGACGCGACGCGGGAGCTGGTGGCTCGACGGGTGGAAGGCCTGCAGCGGTTGGGCCTGGACGTTACGCACGTCACGCGCCCGGACCGGACAGGCTACAAGGCCGGAGCGCTGGCGGCCGGTTTGAGCCAGACCAATGGGGAGTTGGTGGCCATCTTTGACGCCGACTTTTTGCCGGAGCCGGACTTTTTGCGGCGTCTGGTTCCTCACTTTGCCGAACCGGATGTGGGCTGCATCCAGGCCCGCTGGGGGCACGTGAACCGGGACTACTCGGTCTTTACCCAGACACAGGCCCTGGGGGTGGATGGCCACTTTGTCGTACAACAGACAGCGAGGAGCCGGGCCGGGTTGTTCCTCAATTTCAACGGTACGGCCGGCATCTGGCGCCGGGCGTGCATCGAGGACGCGGGCGGTTGGCAGGGCGATACCCTGACGGAGGACCTGGATCTCAGCTACCGGGCCCAGCTGCGCGGCTGGCGCATCGCTTATCTGCCGGATGTGGTGGTCCCGGCCGAATTGCCGGCGCAGATCAGCGCCTTCAAACGACAACAGGCCCGCTGGGCACAGGGCAGCATCGAGACAGCCTTGAAGCTCATGGGTGCTTTTTTGCGCTCCGATCAGCCCTGGCACGTCAAGCTCGAAGGGAGTCTGCACCTGACCGGGTACCTGGTCCATCCTCTGATGCTGGCCGTCATCTTGCTGACCTTTCCGATGAGCTTTTCCCAGAGTTGGGTGATCCTGGGCTTGCCCTGGTTGGTGATTACGGCACTGGGCCCCCCGCTTTTGTACATCGTGGCCCAGATGGCTGGCAGCCAGCAGTGGCGCTATCGCCTGCGGTTTCTACCTTTGCTCGTTGCGCTGGGAATGGGCCTGAGCTTGAGCAATGCGGGGGCCGTGTTGCGGGCAGTGCTGGGCGTGCGCGGTGAGTTCAAACGAACGCCCAAGTTCGACATCAAACAGTCCGCGGATAGCTGGGTCGGTAGCGTCTATGCGTTGCGCGGGGATTGGCTGGTATGGGCCGAGTTATTGCTGGCGGGCATGGTCCTGGTGCTGTTGGTCTTGCCCACCACGCGCTGGACCTTCATGCCATGGCTGCTGTTGTACGCGACCGGCTTTGGCTACGTGGCGCTGGTCAACCTCTACCAGACCTACCAAGTGCGCCGGTTCCTCCACGGGGCCAGGCAGCCCAGATCAACATGACATACAACGGCACATATTCGACGATCCGCACGGCGGTGTACTCGCGCAGGTTCTCAGGATCGAGATAGGTGAGATACGACAGCGCCACGGCCGCCGAAAAGTAAAGAGCAGGCACCAGAAAGCGACCACTACGGGTCGCTTCTCCTTTTCTAGGGGGCAAGAAGGGTAGCAGCGGGATGATCAGGGCGACATACCAGGGGTGGACGGTGGGGGCCAGCAGCATGTACGCCGCCACGGGGAGCGGCGCCAGCCGGAGCAGGGTCAGGTCATCCTCGCAGCGCCGGCACCGCCACCAGACCGCAATCAAGACCCCCGCCAGGGCGGCCAGCGAGATCAGCTTGGCCGCGCGGATGGGCGCCCAACCGACAATCTCTGGTGGCACGGCTCCCGGCGTGGAATAGCCCGACAGCAGTATTTCCAGCCAGTGGTACAGACCGCCATTGTAGTTCCAGTAGGCGCTGTAGATGCGAAAAGCGCCAAAGAGGCCGGTGCCATCCAGAGGACCAGCTAACCCCCAACCGGCGTCCATTGCAAAGGGCGTACTGACCAGCACGAATAGGGCGGCAAATAGCAGAACATTCCGCCAGCCCCAGCGGCGGGCCAGCACCGGCACAAGCAAGGCGGGCAGGCCTTTGGTCAAAGTTGCTGCGGCTAGGGCCACAGCCGACAGCCACCGGGAGCCTTTGGCGATCAAGACCCATAGGCCGACCAGGGTCAGGGCCAACATCAGCGCATCCAGGTGGGCGCCATGGGCAAACTCGACGAGGATCAGCGGGTTCCAGAGGTAGATCAGCACCCGCAGCCGGGGTAGGCGCATGCGCCCCAGCAGGAGGACCACCAACCCACCGGTCAACAGGTCAAAGAGCAAGGCTGCCACTTGGAAGGCGAAGGGGTTGTCGGGCGCCAGGCGGTAGACAGCGGCAAAGAATCCTTGGGCCACAGGTAGGTAAGGCGAGGCCATCCAGCTGTTGTTGACCAGGTCGCGCTGTGGCGAGTCGAAGGCGTCCAGCAGGGGCGAGTCGACGGGATACGCGTAGGGGCTGATCCCCGCATTGGCCAGCCGCCCATCCCAGATGTAGCGGTACAAGTCGTCGGAGAGGGTGGGTGGCGTGGCTAATAGCAAGGTAATGCGGAAGAGCAGCGCCATGGCCCACAGCGTGATCAGCATCCGGCGCTGGTCTCCCTGGCGCAGCGACCACCAGACAGCGATCGCGTAGGGCACAAAGCTCAAGAAGTATAGGATCAGGAACGGGACCGTGTGCCGGCGCAGATCACCCAAAAGGCCTATGCCGGCCAAGCAAGCCTCGAGGGCGAGACCCAGCCCCAGAATGATGATCCACGAGCGGGATTCACGTGTTCCGTTGGCCTGTCTCATCTCTTGCTGTTGGGCCCCAGTTGTGGACAAGACGCAGGTCTAGAGAAAGATGGATCGTCGCTGAGCCAAGCGCTGGTTGACCATCTGTTGAATGGTGTTTCGTACCTGGTCGGTCAGTTGCGAAACAACGACCATGTCGTGGGCTGCGTCTCGACCGTAGCCAGCCATGGGCATTGGCGGACCAAAGTCAATGTACCATTTGGTGGGTAGGGGGACGACGCCCAGCAGACCCAACCAAGGGAAGCGCAGGGTGATCGGGATGTAGGGGATGCCGGTGATCTCGGCAAAGGTTGGAAATTTCCCCAGGGAAATGTAGGTTTCTTCGGACCCGACCACCGAGACAGGGATGATCGGGGCGCCGGTGTTGAGGGCCATCTGCACAAACCCGCCACGCCCGAAGCGGGCCAACCGGTAGCGGCTTCTGAAGGGTTTGCCCGTGCCCTTGTAGCCCTCGGGGAACACAGCTACCAGTTCTTCCTGCTCCAAGAGCCGCGTGCCGTTGTCCACAGTGGCCAGGGTCTGTCCCAGCCGGACCAGTACCGTGGAAACCCATGGGATGCGGGGCAAGATGGCGGCGTACAGGGTGCGGACCAGCCGCTGGGCGGGGTGATCATTGAGCAGGGCAGCGGCGATCATCATGCCGTCGAAGGGCAATTGCCCCGAGTGGTTGGCGACCAGCAGCGCCCGGCCCTCAAGGGGCACGTGTTCGAGGCCGGTCACCTCTACACGCCAGTAGGTCTTGTACAAGAAATTGAGGAAGGGGCGCACCACGTCGACCCACTCCCAATCGAGGCCCCATTCGTCGGTGTCGTACTCGCCGGTGAAGCGACGCTTGACCAGGTCGACGTTGTACTGCACTGAATAGTTCAGCATATACCAAACGCCCTGCCACACCTCAGGATCGAACGCGTCCTGGCTGAGAGCGGCCCGCAGCCGCTCCAGCACGCCGAGCTGCACCTCTTTGGGATACCTGTTCAGGGTATCGCCCACGAAGCGCATCAGACGTCTGGCGGAGAACGGCGGCGGTTGGTAGCCCGGGGTCAGGGCCTGGATCTCCTTGCGGAGCGCTTCCAGCTCGGCCAGCAACTGGCGGCGCGTTTTCTCCTCCTCGGCGGGGGAGGCGGGGGGCGCGGCGGCCTGCAGCTCTTGCTCCAGCTCTCCCGTGGGCGGCTCTGGACTCGGGATGTCGACGGCTTCTTCTCGGCTAACCATGATCCGCTCCTCCGTTGGCCTGGAGAGGGGAGGGACGTTGGCGATCCCTGGCCCGCTGCCGACGAGCGATGACCTCACGTAGCTGATCCTCGTCCTTGGCCAGCTGGTTGTCGCCGGTCCGGTAGCGACCCAGACGCAGCCGGGCGGCGAACTCGCGCAGCGCCTCGACGGCCGTGTACCGGGGCACAAAGCCGAGGTCATCGCGCATGCGGGTCAGGTCGGCCACCCACGGGTAGCGCAGATAGCTGGGTTCCAGGGGCAGGTAATCCTGCAGTTGCAGGCGGATCGTACCCAAGATGGCAGTACCCCAGTCGGCGACGGAGTGATATACGGCCAGGGGTGGCTTGCCGACGATCCCGCGCATCTTGCTCAGTGGCAGGGGATCGTGGGCTGCAACGTTGAACACGCCGGGGATGTCATTGTCAAGGGTATGGAGCAGCGCCTCAACCACATCTTCTTCGTGGATGACCTGCAGCATGGGATCAAAACCCATCAGGCTCGGCGCCCGGGCACTGCTCAGAAAGCAGGTCATGGGGGTGCTAGCGGTCGGACCGACGATATTGGCAAAGCGCAGGATGGTCAGCGCCAGTTCGGGTACCCGGTGGCGGTAGCCATTGCAAAAGGTTTCGATCTCAACCCAGTCGCGGATGTAACCGTAGCGGCGGCTGCCACGGAGCGCGTGGTCCTCGGCGAGGAACGCGGAATTGGTCGGGCGAGCGCCATAGACAACCGTGCTGCTCTTGAGCACGACTTTACGCACACCGGCCGAGGCGCAAGCGCCCAGTAGCTTGGTCGTGCCGATCACGTTGGAGTCAAAGACCGGCTCGCTGCGCCGCGTCGAGCGGCGGAAGGCCAGGTGGCACACGATATCAACCGCCTCCGCTTTGAGCAGCTCGACCATGAGCGGATTGCGGATGTCGGCCAGGATAAAATCGACGCCTGGAATCTCCCCAGCTGGTCGCCGCGTGTCCAGCCCCAGGACACGGTACCGGCCGTCGGCTGTGAGGCGCGCGGCTACCTCCGAGCCCCAGTAGCCGGCCACGCCGGTGATCAGGATGGTCGTTCTGTCGGTCATGATCGCCCTCTCCCTGCTGGGTTCTGGCATCGCTGGATTCACCCTGCTACCAAAATGGGGTTGCTCTGTCCTACGTGTTAGGCATACCAGTGCGGCTCGGTGCCAGGCTGGCGCGAGCCAGGCGTATCATGTCGCCAAGCCAGAGTCGATAACCCTCGGCCGATGTGCGCCGCGAAACACTAATCCTTGACTGCCTGGCGCATGCGTATGCGCTGCACGCGGTCGATGACAAAGGTTCCCTTGAGGCGCTTTTCGGGCCAGGAGTAGACGACGATGGTGCCGGCGATCTTGTCGTGCCAGCCTTGGCGGCGTTTGTCGATCAGGATCCACAGGAAGCCTAAATACAGGATATTCGAGGCCAAATAGCCGATCTCGCGGCGCAGGGCGTTACCAAAACGCAGGCGGGTGCCATCGGTGCGCACCACGCGCAGACCAAGCACCCGCTTGCCGGGGGTCTGACCGGCCAGCAGCCAGAAGCCTATATCGTACAATACGTGTACCAGGAGATAGATGGCCACTGTCCCGCTAAGGACAACGACTAGCCCCCTGACCTGCAACTCCGTGTTGGTGCTTTCCAGCCAGCTGTTGAACTGGAAAAAGTTCAGGATCGCCTGGAACACCCACATCACACCGCCGGTGATGGCGGCAATGATGGCCCGATCGATGAAAAACGCCGCCAGCCGAGTAAAAAAGCCGGCATACCGGCCCAGGATGACAGGTTGGGCAGTTTCATCACGACTCATGGTTCTACCCTCACTTTGTTTCGATCTCGGGCTGGTACATCGTCTGGGGCTCACCTTCCACGGGCGAAGGCGGCAAGTCTTGGCGGAGCGGACGGCGCAGGAGCCGGCGCAACAGGTTCTCTGTGACATCGTCGGCGGTCACGGCCACGGAGCGTGTGTTGTCCACGACGACGGTGGCCAACCCCATGCTCTGCTGGCCGACCAAATCGCGAACAAACTCATCCAGGTCGGGGTTGTCGGCCAGCATCTGAAAGACAGCGTCCATGATGGCGCCAATGCCCTCGGTGGCCAGTACCCGGCTGTTCTGTTGTTCGAATTTGCCCTCTTTGATAATTTGGTTGACCGTCTGTTCCGCATTCCTGACCCGGGCGACAATGGGCCGGCGCAGCGGACGGGCCAACCAATTGTCGGTCAGCCGGTCGACAACGCCCAGCGCCGAGCGGGCCGAACGGGTGGAACGGCGGACGCCAGCGCGAATCCCACGGGTGGCTGCCCGCTGCCCGCGCATCACCAGCCCGATGGACAGATAACGGAGCAGGTCGGAGGTGCTGTCGGCACGGGTCGAGCTGTCGCGATAGGCCAAGCGGGGATCCGTGACCATCTCTTGCTGTAGGTCGCGCAGGCGCGCCACCAGTTCGTCGCCGCCCAGGACCAGCACCCCAACCAAGAAACGCGACAGGAGTTCGACGGCGTCGCTGTCCAAGGCGACCGGGTCTGGCGGTGGAAGTTCCGCCACAGGTTGCTCACCGGACACGAGCATCGATTGTTCTTGGTTTTCCATCCTGCACACCTCCTGCGGTCCAAAGCCAGCTGGCAATCAAAGCAGCTTCGACACGAGCTAGTCCCTAGTCCTGAGGACATCACGGCGTGCACGCCGAGCTGTGGCATTAGCCCCAGCTGATCACGGTCAGGACGAGCACGCACAGGGCGATGAGCATGGCGGCGCCAATCGCCACCACCAGCCAGACCACCACCTTGAGCAGTTGGTTGCTGGCCTCCCTCACCGCCTCCTGTGGGTCCTGCCCGTGCTCCCGCTCATTCATTAACCTGCCCCAGACACCGTGGGCCACCAATTTCTGCTGCTTCTAAGTATACTATCTTGGGCCAGAAACTGCAAGGCAACAGGCACCCTAACTTGCGTCCCCCCAGGATGGCGCATGGGCCTTACCCGGTGGCTCGCGTTGGCGCTGCTTCTTTGGATCCGGCATGGGTGGGAGGCTGCAACTGCTCGAGCCAGCGCTTGAATTGCTGGTACACGGCGGCCGCGCCGACCAGATCTTCTTCCTCCAACTCCCACCCGGCTGGAAACAGGAGAAAGGGTTCGGTCTGGTGCCCACCCAAGCCACCGTGGCTGCCGATCAGTTCCTCGAACGCGGCGACCTCGTTGTACTCCGCCCGGCAGAAGCTGTTGAGCAGAATGTCGGGTGCGTCGGGAAAACTGTCGGTGCGGCGCAAGTGAGTCGCAGCATTGGGCCCAAACCCGGCCAATGGATCTTGACCTTCTATGCGACCATCGACCAGGTAATGGCGCCCCTGAGCACCAATAACCACCGGACCGTGCTCTTGCGACCGGACCATCAGAAAGCCAATGCCCTCGTGCGCGGCCAATCCGTCCAGCAGGCCAGGATACAGGGTTTCGATCAACTCTAGGGTCGCCCGCTCATCCAGCCGGGTCGAATAGACCAAACCCAGATTGCCTGAAGCCAACACAACGATGGGAGCGCGCTGTTCATCCTCCTCGGTTGGAGCAGCAACCGTTGTCTGATTGCCGTTCCCGTCTATGTGGGCTTCGGCTTCTGGCCCCAATACCACTTTGCCTTCCACCGTGCGATTCTTCAGCGCCTGGCCCAAGGGGCGGCTCACGGCCTTGCTCTGGCTCTGGATGGCTTCGGTCAAAAAGACGTTGAGGTGCTTCCAGTCTTCGTGTACATCGACGGTGCCTTCCACACGGTACTCCTTAACCAACTGCTGGACAAGGTCTTCGAGGGTCATGTGGTAACGCTGCTTGAAGGTGGCGCCTGCGCTCTGGCCATGATCGGACAGGACGACGAGGTGATAGGGACGGGGCGCTTGCTGGGCAGCACTCTCCAGACGGCCGAATTGCTTGTCGAGTTTGTGTAGAGCGTCGAAAGCGTCCTCCGACTCAACGCCGGAGTGGTGGGCGACCTCGTCGTAGCCGACAAAGGTGGCATAGGCCGCCGGCACACCGGCGAACATATCCCCGATCAGGGTGTTGACGTTCAACTCGCGCATCAGCACGGTGGTAAAGGCGCGCAGGATGGGATAGATACCGCCGCGTTTGTCCCTACCCAGTCGGGGCTGCACGTCCTTGCGGCGCGCCTGCCAGAACTGGTAGATTTCGAGCATGATGTCCCAAATGGTCAGAAGCAGGGTTCGGGAAAAGTTGTAGGGGTCGAGAAAAAAGGCATAGAAATCAGCGGTGCGAAAGCGCGACAGGTCTTTGATGGTGCTGGCGGTGTTCATGACGTTGGGCGCGTCGCCAGAAAACAGGTTACCCCGGCTGGCGCCATCAGCGACCAAGAGTCCATTTCCGTCGGAGTGGGTTTTTTCCAACTCGGCGACATCGTCGGGGCTGCTGGAGGAGATCAATGCTTTGCGCTGGCGGTTCCACCAGCGGAAGGCAGGAATGTTGTGATTGCTGCCGTGCAGGAGGCCGGCCTGGCTGGCCGAAGTCTGGGAGGAGAGATCACATTCCCAACTGACCAGGCGATGGTTGCCTTCTTCGATCCACCGGGCCAGCGTGGGGGCGTAGCCTTCGCGCATGGCGCGCTCTAGCACCGCCTTGGCCAGGCCGTCGATCTCGAGGAAAAGCACCCCGGGTACATTGGTCTCCTCAGGCTTGGCCAGGCGCTTCATGCGCCGCCGCACGACGTTGCGCGACCATGAATTGTCGTCGTCAATGGTCAACAAGGCACTGGCGATGGTATTGATAAGGGTCAGGCCCAGCGCCGCCCAGATCGCCGTCCACAGGCCGTCTACATAGAAGCCAGCCACGAACTGACCAGCCAGCCAGATGATGAGACCGTTGAGCACCAGCGCCAACAGGCCCAGGGTCAAGACGGCAAAGGGCAGCAGGATATAGCTGAGCAGCGGCCAAAGCAGGGCATTCAACAGAGCAATGGCAGCGGCCGCCACAAAGGCAGTGACTAGACCCTCCACCCGCAGACCGCTGAGGAGGAGGGTGAGGGCCAGCAAAGCCAGGGCTTCGATGACCCAGATGATCAGGATACGCAGGACAGGCCGCTGCGCCAACGGTTGCCTAGCTGTTTTCATCGTAACGACCCCTTTCTCTCGAATTGGATTGGACTCAACTATGCCGCTGGCCCTGCCGCCTAGGAGCTCAGGTTACCGGTTGTGCTTCAGCCAGCTCAGCGGATCCCTGCGCCGGACGCCCAACTCACGCACTTGTACCAGCTCGGGGGCGGCCGCGCCGGCCGTCTCCAGGCGGCGCGCGTACCAGTTAGCCAGAGGCACCGCCGAAAGCCCATGCAACACCACACTCAACAAGATCGTCCAAGCCGCACTGGCGACCAGCGTATCAATGGCTCGACCAGCCTCGTGGAACGACTCATACGCCATGAGGAGAAAGACGACTGAGGCCAAGCCGCGCGGTCCAAACCAGCCCATGACGGCCATTGTGTCCGGACGCAAGCCGGTGCCAATCAAGGAGATGGCCACGGGGACCATGCGGATCACAGTGAGGCTCAGTAGGGCGTACAGCAGGGCCAACGGGTTGAACGATTGCAGGAGGGGCGCCATCAGGTTGGCGCCGAACACTGTCCACACAAACAATGACAGTAGGGTGCCGCCGGTCTCGGTGAATTCGATGGCCACGTGCAAGCGCTCACGGGTGGCATACCCAAACAGGAGCCCGCCCACAAAGGCAGCGATAAAACCGTTACCCCCCAGGGATTTGGCCGCAAAGAAGGCGCACAGGGCCAAGGCCAGGTTGCCGATCTGCTCTCCTGTGGTGGAGGTCCAGTTCCGCTTGACGGCGGTGGCAAAAAGCCAGCCCCCAAGCAGCCCGATCGCTACCCCCACCGCTACCCCGATGCCGATTTCGCCCAGGGCTGACAGCAGCCAACCCCCTGTTTGGTGGCTTTCTTCGGCTACGGCCAGGGCGGTGAACAGGGCGACGAGAGGGGTGGCGATGCCGTCGTTGAGCCCGCTCTCCACGTTCAGCGCGCGGCGGATGCGGACCGGTACATGGGGGTTATTAAAGATCGGCAGGCCCAAGGCAGCGTCGGTTGGCGCCAGAATGGCCGCCAGCAGCAGCGCAAAACCGAGTTCTTCACCGGGAAACAGGGCGAAGGCGACCAGCCCACCCAAGACGACGACCAGCGGCAAGGCGACCAGCAGCAATCGAGCGGGCAGCCCGGCGTCGTCGCGCACTTGGCGGAAGCTCAGGGTCGAAGCGTCGGCAAAGAGCAGGAGTGCCAGCGTCATTTCCGTCAGCAGTTCTACATCCGGGATCGCGATCAGGTTCCGAGCGCCCAACAGTGCGCCCACCCCCACAAAGATGATGGGCATGGTGACTGAGAAGCGACCCAACCACACGGCGAGCGCGCCATAGAGGACCACGAGGGCGAAAAAGATGGCTACTCCTATTGGCATGAGCCTTCACTCCTTGTCGCGTTGGCGATCCATACACGCGAAGCCGGCATTCCACAAGATCGACCACCGGGTTCCCACTCTCAGCCCTCTGGCGTTTGTCCATGGCCCGCCACCTGGCGCAGGGCAAACGCGCCTGATCTGAAAAGCGAGAAGGACTGCCGCCCAAGACGCCCCGTAGGGTGCCCGGGGCCACGACGCCAGCAAGGGCGACCAACGCCCACACCCGTTCAAGATTCTGGAAGCGGGCGATCTGAGACTTGGCGCTAGCCTGGTCATTGACCGCTGTCTGCGAGGTGCCGCTGCCCGCCGGGGCGGTACCGGGACAGCCAGCTCAGGATGGGTAGATATCTGACCAGGCCAGTGGGTGCCTCTTCTGTCTGCAACGTCATTCCCCTTCTCCTGGATGTCAAGTAGACGGGTTCTGCCCCTATGAGCGCCCACACTTGCTCTTGTGCGGAGGTGCGGACTACCCTGTTGGCTTGGCCAGCGCCGGGAGACAAGGCGGAGATGCGCCGTCCTGGATCAAGTGTTCACCCCTGGCCCGACCGACCGCCGGTGTACCAAGGTGGCGATGGCATAGCACCTAGAATACGCTGCTTTCAGCACTTTGTCAAGCTGGCTCTCCAACCGCTGGTCGTTGCTGTGGCAATTTGGGCCGGCGTGTGTCGCGCTGCCGGTCACGTTGGTGTCGTAGAGTGGGATCCATGGTGCGTCGTGTCGTTCGAACCCACACTCGCTGCAAGAAGTATTTACAGCCGGCAATACAAGCCTGGCCACCGGCTACATCGTTTCGACATCTACCTGAGTCTCGCCGGGCCCGCAGGGATCGGCTTGATACACGGTGCACTTGCGGGTATAATGGGTGGGAGATGTTGTGACGCCCGAACGCCGCTGTGCTCAATGGGATGCAGCGTAGACGAAGGATATTGGGAGGGGAGCATGAAAGGTGACATTTCGCGCGATTCCTTTGATCCCGGCAAGGGCTATAGCCGCGTGCTGCAACAACAAGGGCGCGTGACCTTGGACGCCGACTTGAACGAGTCGCAGGCCATCTACCTGCACCGGGAGCGGACGGTGCTGGCCGACATCATCGGGCCGCACGGCGGACCCGCTGGCGCGCTGGGCTTTGCCATCCGGCCCCACATGCGCCGTGGACGGGTATACGATCTCCACATTGGCCCGGGCCGCTACTACGTGGACGGCATCCTGTGCCGGAACGAACCAGGGAACGCGTGTGGCGCCCAAACTCCCTCCGTGAGCTACCGCAACCAACCCTACCGGCCGCATCCGGCCAGACGTAGCAACGATCTGCTAGAATGCCCGCTGCTGGTCTATCTCGACGTGTGGGAGCGACACATCACCTACATCGAGGATCCCGAAATCCGCGAGCCAGCTCTGGGGGGGCCCGATACGGCCACCCGCAGCCAGGTGATCTGGCAGGTCAAGGTGTGGCCACTGCCTGATCGTTGGGTCGATGAGGCGCAGGCCTGGTCCGCTTTCCAGGCATGGCGGCGGTCCGGCCCCGATCTCCGCCCCGGCTGTCTGCAGGCGGACGTCGCCCGGCCATCCGGATCCGGCGCAGGGACCGTTGTGCCCGCCAGCCCCCGCTTTCTGGGCCCGGAAAATCATCTGTACCGGGTCGAGGTGCATCGCGTGCACCCTGACAGGCAGGAACTGGCCTTCAAGTGGTCGCGCGACAACGGCAGCGTGGCCTATCCGGTATCGGCGGTGGAGGGCGCGCTGGTGACCCTCGCGCCTTGGGCCAGTGAGGACGCGATCCGGCTGCAAGCGGGCGATTGGGTCGAGATCGAAGATGATCGCTATGCGCTGCTGGGTCCGGAGCAGGTAGTGGTGACGGAGGAGACCCTCTTCCGGGTAGCCCATGTCGAACCGTCTACGCGGCAGGTACGTCTACAGAAAGCGCCACCTGCCGCGTTTGGGCAGAATCTAGACGAACATCCCTTGCTGCGCCGCTGGGACCAGAAGGGCAGCGAAGAGCAAGCCCTCGTTGGCGGGGCGGTCAAGGTCAGTCTGACCGAGGAGGGCTGGCATGACCTAGAGTATGGCGTCCGGATCCAGTTCCAGGCGACCGGTGAGTACCAGCGTGGATACTACTGGCAAATCCCGGCCCGCTACGATAG
>JASFOV010000037.1:0-15585 GCA_050116355.1 Anaerolineae bacterium | reverse complement strand
CAGCGGTCTCGTCGACTACAACGGGCGGGTTGCCTGGACCAGCGCAAATGGCTTTCTTGCCAGATTTCATTGCCTCGCGAACGACACCCGGCCCACCTGTCACAACCAGCAATCGGATGCTGGGATGTTGCATCAGGTACTGGGCGCTCTCGATGGTCGGTTCGACGGGACAGGTCAGCAGGTTGGGCGGGCCGCCCGCCCGCTGGATAGCTTGATTGAGGACTTGGATCGTTTGCGCAGAACAAGCTTTGGCTCCGGGGTGGGCGTTGAACACCACGGAGTTGCCGGCAGCGATCATGCCAATCGCATTGCAAATGATGGTCGAGGTTGGATTGGTACTGGGCGTGATGGCGCCGATCACCCCATACGGGGCGAGTTCTACCAGGGTCAGACCACGATCGCCCGTCCAGGCCGTTGCCTGGAGGGCCTCCGTGCCGGGCGTTCGCTCGGCTACGAGCAGGTGTTTTTCGAGTTTGTCCTCCTGGCGGCCCATGCCCGTTTCCTGCCAGGCTGCACGCGCCAGCACCTGGGCGTTCTCGCTGGCTGCCTGGCGCATCGCGGTGATCAGGGCCGTACGACGCTCCAACGGCAATTCGGCCAGCCGCTTGTGAGCAGTCTCTGCGGCCGCAATGGCGGAGTCGATGTCGCTGTACACCCCATGCTGGCCCGGTGTTGTTGCCCTCGGGGATGGCGCTGGCCCGGCCGGTTCCTCGATGCCGGGCAGGCTCTTTCCCTGCCGCAGATCGGCTACCACTTTCTGGACAACCTCGGCGATGCGCCGCTCGTCGAGTGAGAGGCTCATACCTCCTCCCTTCCAGCCAACCCCGACAGAGCATAAACCATCACTGGCTGGCGCCGTCCCCGGATCGGCGTCAGGCCTCTCGATTCCGTCTCTACGACGCCGTCCAATAGGCGTTGTGTGCCTTCTTCGAGCAGAATCTCGCCGCCAGCGGCCATCTCTTCCAGCCGTTGGGCCAGGTTGACCGTATCGCCTATGGCCGTGTAATTGAGCCACTCGCGGGCGCCGATGTTGCCGACGACGGCCTCACCGGTCACAATCCCTATTCCAAAGTCGGTTCTCAGATGCTTGGGCAGCGTCGCATGGAAGCTGGCCATGTCCTGTTTCAGGCGGAGAGCTGCGCGGATGGCGCGGAGTGGGTGGTCGGGTTGCGGAAGAGGCGCATTAAAGACCGCCATGAGCAGGTCGCCGGCATAGCGGCAGACGGTTCCTTCGTGGGCCAGCATGGCCTGGAAAGCCACATTGAGATATCCATTGAGCAGGTCCACCAATTGGTCTGGTGGCAGGATTTCCGATACCCCGGTGTAGCCGCGCAGGTCGGCAAACAAGACGGTTACCGTCTGCTGGATGCCGCCCAGCCGAATCTGCGTTGGATCGGCCAGCAGGCGGTCCACCACCTTGGGTGAGACGAAGCGCTCGAACGTGGAGCGGATCGCTGTTTGCGCAGTGCGCAGTTCATCAGCTTCATGTTTGGTGCGAAGCCGGGCCTTGACCCGTTCCAAGAGCTCTCGGTAGTCGAAGGGCTTGGCCAAGTAGTCGTCGGCGCCCAACTGCAGGCCTTTGACACGGTGCTCGGGCGTACCCCAGGCGGTAAGCATGAGGATAGGGATACGGGCTGTCGCCTTGTCGGCTTTGAGGCGCTCGCAGACCTCATAGCCATTCATCTTGGGCATATCCAGGTCCAAGATAACCAAATCGGGCTTGTGTTCGTGGCTGCGCTCCAGCGCCTGCTGGCCATCAGCGGCGCTCATGGTTTGGTAGCCCTCCATTGACAACAAGTCGCAGACCAGGGCAGCGTTGTCTTCCTTGTCATCGGCGACCAGGATGAGCGGTCGATCGTTCATACCTTGTGAGACTCACTCCTTCTGATACTTGACTTCCCCGCCGATCTCCCACGTGTCCACAATGGCCATGATGACGGCATCACAGGGTTTTTTGTCGGTCAACAGGGTTTGGCGGGCCGAGGAGCCAGTAGCATACAAGATCACGTCGCCGGTGCCGGCTTGGACTGCATCCGCGGCGATGACATAATCCCCGGTTTCTTGGTTGTCATGGTTCAGTCTTTTGACGACCAAGAACTTGAACCCTTCCAGTTTTTCGTCCTTGCGCGTGGCCACCAAAGTGCCCACCACCTTGCCCAAAAGCATATCTACTCTCCTGCCAACGGTAGCGAGTCGGCCAGGGCCTGCACGCGCTGCTGGGCGTGCTCCAACAAAGGCGGACCGTGACCGAAACAGCACACCTCAAAATCCAGCGCCGCGATCCGCCGCACCGAGTCGTAGGCCTGATCCAAGTCGTAGGTTACCAGGGGCGGCGGTGCGCCCAACCGCCCTCGTTTGTGGTTGATCGCGTCGCCCACGATGGCGATCCCCCGGCCGGGATGGTAGTAGCTGACGCTACCGGGTGTGTGCCCGGGTGTATGGACTACCTGCCAGTCCCCCAGCGTATCGTTGTCTGTCACCGGCTGGTCGATCGCGACCGGTTTGTAACGAAACAGTTGATAGATGGCCCAGTTGAAGACTCGTTTGTATGCCCTCGTGAAGCGGGACGGGCCCAACTCCCGCTGGGCGCGACCCGCTACCAGATCGACGTCGGCGCGATGGGCCACCACCCTGGCCCCGGATCGAGCCTTGAGGGCTGCCACGCTGCCCATGTGATCGATATCGCCGTGTGTCAGCCAGATCTCGTCGACCGCCTCCGGTTGGTGGCCAAGGGTGTCCAGATGGCGCCAGACCGCTCCGGCACGACCTGGCATGGCGGCGTCGATCACTACCACCCGGCTGTCCTCGAGCAGAACGTAGACCTTGGTGTCCCAGATACGCTCCACCCAGTGGAGGCCGGGCACCACTTCCATGGCTACTCCTCCGGTTCGGGCTCCGGCTCGACAGACTTTTTCTGGTACAGATCGACTGCGTACAGGATCTGCTCCCGTGCCTTGCTCACCCGCTCCCAGCCTAGTACCTCGGTGGGAATCCCCTCCAGCTCTTTGTAGACCTCAAAGAAGTGCCCCATCTCGGCCAAAAAATGCTGGGGGATGTGCGGGATGTCGTAGTAGTCCTGGAAGATGGGATCGTAGGCCGGTACGGCCAGGACCTTATCGTCGGCCACGCCCCGATCCAGCATGCGAAAGAGACCGATGGGACGGGCTTCGATGACACAGCCGGGAAAGGTGGGCTCGTTGACCATCACCAACACATCCAGCGGGTCCCCATCGTCATAGTGGGTGCTGGGGATCAGCCCATAGTCGCCGGGATAGTGGATCGGCGAAAAGAGAACGCGATCCAGCTTGACCAAGCCTCGACTCTTGTCGTATTCGTATTTGTTCCGGCTGCCTTTGGGTACCTCGACCACGACATAGATGACGTCGGGAATCTCGGGGCCCGCTGGTAGTTCGCGCAGCAGGTTCATCGGCAGCCTACTCACCCATCTCCTGCACCGCCTGGTCCCGCCGGCCAAGGGGCAAGACCACGTCAATGTTGAGGTGTGGTCTGGGGATGACGTGGACCGAAACGACCTCGCCAACTTTTTCGGCGCCACGGACACCGGCTTCCACGGCTGCTTTGCAGGCGGCGACGTCGCCGCGCACGATGGCCGTCACATAGCCGCCGCCGATCTTTTCGTAACTGACCAGCTCGACCTTGGCGGCCTTGACCATGGCATCAGCTGCTTCCACCACGGCAGCAAACCCCCGCGTTTCAATCATGCCCAATGCTTCTGCCATTTGCTTCTATCCTCCTTGAGATTCACGCACGATGCGTGGCATGGCTTTGTAACTCCATTCCGAGTGCTCTCTGGCCGGACAACAGGCTGCCTCACGTCCGGCGTTTCGAGTCGACAACTCGCCCGGTAATATCCTCGATGGCCTGTACCGCAGCCGTGTAGCCGGCCATGATGTCCCGTTCCTCGCCGCCCAAATACACGCGCCCAAAGCTGCCAAAGGGCCGGACCTCCACAATATTGATCTCGGCCGCTTTCTCGGCTTCATTGGCGGCGAGTACAGCATAGGCGGCCGGCTCGACCTCCATGACGTACAGGGTCTGATCGGCGATGAGCATCATGCCGTTTCGATTGCGGTTGATCAACTGTGTCTGGTGTGCGTCGACGCGCCGGATGATCTGGCTGGAGTGGATCTGGGGCTTCCAACGTTCCTCGGCGCGCACGTCCAAGGCCTCGAGGATGGCCGCTCCTGAGGCGCGGACCTCGGCCTGGTCGGCCGAGTGCACTTCGAGCAGGCCGAATAGGCGCTCGACAACCTGGACGGCAGGCCGTACCTTGGTCGATTTGAGCGCGACATCGGTGATGCGGTTGATCTCAATCCCGGGTGAAATCTCAACCCACAGCGAGGCGTCCCCTGCCAGAGGCAGGAACCCCCGCGCGGTGGAGCCGATAAAGGCGGCCATTTGGGGCTGTAGACTGTCTAGGAATACGTAGGAACGCAGGTCGACGCTCAAAGCATGTCTCCTTCCTCTCTCAGTGAGTGTGGGCTTGTTGTACGATCTTGACCCCGGCACTGGCTCCGATCCGGGTGGCTCCCGCGGCGACCATCGCTTGGGCGTCCTCGTAGCTCTTGATGCCGCCTGCGGCCTTGACCCCGAGCTGGGGTCCAACGGCGCGACGCATCAACTCGACGTCGTGCACTGTAGCGCCACCGGGGCCAAAGCCTGTGCTGGTTTTGACATAATCTGCACCGGCTGCTTTGGCCAGTTGGCAGGCGATGACCTTCTCTTCGTCCGTTAGCAGCGCCGCCTCGATGATCACCTTCAGGAGTGCGCCGCCCGTGTGGCAGGTTCGGGCCACCGTGGCGATGTCACGCTCGACCAGGGCATAGTCCTTCGATTTCAGGCCGCCGATGTTGATCACCATGTCCACTTCCGTGGCGCCGTCGTCGATCGACTGCTGTGCCTCGTAGGCCTTGACCTCCGGTGGGGTAGCGCCCAAAGGAAAGCCGACCACCGTACAGACATGCACGTCGGATCCCTGCAGCAACTGGCTACAGAGCTTCACGTGGGTTGGGTTGACACAGACAGCGGCAAAGCCATATTTCCGTGCTTCATAGCAGAGTTGGGCGATCTGATCCTGGGTGGCATCCGCCTTGAGCAAGGTATGGTCGATCATACGGGCGACGCCGTCCTCCATTTGCACCTGGCCCAAGGTCGAGCTCAGCCGGCTGGCGCCGGCATCGACCACTTGCTGGACTTTGTCTTGGCACTGGGCAACGCACTGGCCGATACAGTCGTCACACTGGCCATTGTCCCCACTGGACTGGGTGCGGGCTTCCTCTTCTCGCAGCAGGATCAAGACCTGTTTCGTTATCTGTTCAACGAGGTGTTCGACTGTCTCGGGATCGACTTTCACCATTGCCTCTCGATGGGTATGCGCGCTAGTTACTTGCGCAAGAATCGTTGCTCGATCTGCATAATCTTGTCCACGCGGCGACCGTGCCGCCCGCCGCCAAACTCGGTCTCCAACCAAGTCTTGACGATCTGCCGGGCCAAGCTGCGGCCAACCAAGACCCCGCCCAAGGTCAACACATTGGCGTTGTTGTGTTCTCGCGAGTTGACAGCGGTGGCGTGATCGTAGCACAGGGCGGCTCGCACACCGGGCACTTTGTTGGCAGCCATGCACGATCCGATGCCGGCGCCGTCCACAATGATACCCCGCCAAGCGCGTCCCTCGGAAACCAAGCGGGCCACGGCGTAGGCCAGGTCGGGATAGTCCACCGATTCGGTGCTGTGCGTACCACAGTCGACGACCTCGTAGCCTAGCTCGCCTAGGTAGCCCTTCAAGTCCTCCTTCATGGTGTAGCCACCATGGTCGGCGCCTATGGCCACCGTCTGGCCAGGGACGGCTGTGTCCGGTGCGTCGAAGTGCTCCTCCACCAAGTCCACCTGGCGCTCCCGGGCTGTGTCGCGCGCCAAAGGGGTCATTTTGGCCCCCTGGGGCACAACCAAGCGCCCTCCAGACGGCGTAGCCAGCACGTCGGCCTCGGTTATCATCGACTGGGCAGAACGTGACGCGGGCTGGCTGCGGCTAGTTGCTGGGTTTGTTGCGATTCCCTCGGGTCCCAGTGTCCGCAGGAGAACCTGGCGCACCATGTTGCGAACCTGATCTTCCGAAAATTCCATCCTCTACCTGTGTCGAACCTGAAGTGGCATACGTCTCATGTGGAATGATGCCCCACTGGGCGGGTGGCCAATACGATAGCCAGGCCTTCCCGACAATCTTGTCGCCGGGCAATGTGCCCCAGCTGTGTGAATCGCTGGAGTTGTTCCGGTTGTCGCCCAGTACATAAAAATGACCGTCAGGGATCAAGCTGGCCGGTTCAGAGTAATAGCCAAGTTGGTCGATGTAGGGTTCGTCGATGAGCCGGTCGTCGATATAGAGTTGACCCCCCTGAATCTCTACGGTCTCTCCCGGTAGGCCGATAATCCGCTTGATCAATTTGCGACTGTCATCCCGGACATCGCGAAAGACAATGATATCGCCGCGCTGCGGTTCTTGCAGCCGGTAGAGCAATTTGTTGATGACCAGGTACTGGCCGTTCTCCAGCGTTGGATGCATGCTTTGGCCCAACACGCGGTAATTCTCAAAGAGAAACGTGCGGACAAGAAAGTAGATGAGAAGGGTGATGAGTATGGTTTCTACGAACTCGCGCAGAGCCGATCGTGTCCGCGATTTAGATTCTTGGTCGCTTTGCATCCATCCACCCTGATTATTTGGCCGCCGGGCCATCGCGCAACAACAAGGCCGCTGCGATAACCGGCTTGCAAGCATTATAACCTAACTCTTGGTGCATGGCAAGCCTATTGCCGGGCCTGTATCGGACGGCGCTGCATCTTTGACAACCGGCGTTCTCCCAGCCGGTCACTCGAAACCTGCTTGCCAGGCCCACCAAACAGCCCAATGAGTTTGCTTGAACTGCGCTTGACAAATCTACGTCGATGGTGTATAGTGAATTTGTGGCACAGGCAGCTGGCTGTGCCAATTCGTGTCGGGCAAGGAGGCACACGCATGGAGTCCAGGGCAAGCGGGGTCAGGCCTTTGTGGCTTGTCAGCGTGTTGGTGCTGGCCCTGCTCACAATGGTGGGCTGTGTGGAAGTGGAGGAGCTCGATTCCCCATCGGGCTTGCTCGCCCCCGAGCTGGAGAGTCCTCTGCCAGAGGGGAAACAGGAACACAATCTGGCGGTCCTCGCTGTGGATTTCGATCCACCCCTGGAATACGAGAAGCTACTCCTTCGTCGCGAAGCAATCTCGATGCTCGTTGCCATCGAGAACACGGGCGACAGCACCGAGCAGGATGTTGTAGTGCAAGCCCAGCTTTCGTCCCCCAATGACCCGGACCTACTGTTGTCCCAGGATGCCGGGGTTGCCAGCATCGCCCCTGGCGAAGTGCAGATCGTTCGCTTCCCGCCATTGGAGGAGCTTCCGTACCACGAAATCTATCATCTAGAGGTGATGGTACATCCGGTGGTGGGCGAGCGTGACCTAGGAGACAATGGGAAAGCGTTTGACATTCAGATCCTACGCAAATAGGTCCAGCTCTTTCTCTTTCCCCTTTTGGTAGACAATTCCGGTCAGCATCTCATCCCACCGGGCTGGCGAGGTCCGCGATGGGGAGTTGCTTGTTGCAAGGGGTAGTGTGGTGTCTCGGTGGAACAAGCCTATTCGGTATGCGACCCTACTGGTGACGGGTTTGACCCTCGGGTTGCTGCTCAGTTTGGTGGGACGGTCTGAACTCCAGACGGGTGGCACGGCCCTGGGGGACGAATCAACCCGTATTCAGCTCAGTATCGCGCATTTGGAAAAAGAGCAAGAATCGCTCAGAACTGAGCTGGAGGTCCTGCGCCAGGAACTCGCGGGACGGCAGCAGACAGCCGCAGCCGATACAGATCGTCTCCGTGCGCTGACGGCGGAGCTGAACCGGCAGCAACTGCTGGTCGGCTTGGAACCGGTGCGCGGTCCGGGCGTGCTGGTGACGCTTGACGACAGCGCCATCGAGATTCCGCCTGGGGCCGATGCCAATGCATTCGTCATTCACGAGTACGAATTGCGCGACATTGTCAATCTGCTATGGATGGCCGGTTCGGAGGCCATTGCCATCAACGATGAACGCTTGGTCAATCAGTCCTCCATCTACTGCGTTGGCAGTACGGTGATGGTCAATAACACGCGCCTTTCGCCCCCCTACCAGATCCGTGCCTTGGGCAACCCTCGCGTCCAGCAGGACTACCTGCGCAATCCTTCCTACCTCCGCGATCTCAAAGAGAAGCAGCAACGGTATGGACTGGTCTTCTCTGTGCAGAGCATGGCCACCATGGAGGTGCCGGCCTATCGGGGTGGCTTTTTGATGCAGCACGCCCGGCCAGGGGAGTAAGGGTATGTCCGATCGAGGTTGGTTGGCTGTCCTAGCCCTGGCGGTCTTGGCTCTGGTCGCGGTCTTGGTCCTTACCGTACGCGTCCACAGCCTGCCCGGTGCCGCCCTGGCACCTGATGGTGAGGACTGGACCTATGTTGTCGCCGATCTCATCGATAGCAACGCCCGTCTCCGGGAGGAGATAGATGCCCTGGAAAACCAGCTCGAGGCCCTCGAGGATGTGGAGCGAGGGGGGGCGATCCTGCAATCGCTGGTGAGTGAGGTGAACCAGTTGCGGATTGCCAACGGTTTGGTCGAAGTCTCGGGGCCAGGCATCGAGATCGTCGTCATAGGGCCTCTCAGTGTCTTGGACCTCCATGATTTGCTCAACGAGCTGCGGAATGCGGGCGCCGAAGCGATAGCATTGAACGGTCGTCGGCTCGCGGTCTGGTCGGCAATCAGTACCGATGGCAGCCATGTGACCGTGGATGGCGTGCCTGTGCAGTCGCCGTACCGCTTGGAAGCCATCGGGCACGGGCAAACGTTGGAGGCGGCGATCAACCGGCCAGGGGGCTTGGTCTACTGGCTCGAGGAGGCGGGGCGGGGGATATCGGTCACCGTTGAGCAGCGCCAGAAGATAACATTACCGGTCGTCGACCAGCCCTTCGAGTTCGCCTATGCCCAAGCGGTCGAGGAATAGGGTGCCGAGCCTAGAGTGCAGCTTTCGTGGGCAGCCGGCTTTGAGGGCGGGATCAGATCAGATCCAGCATTTTGCCGATCTTGTACAGTTTCTCCAGGACAAAGTCCATCTGTTGGTCGGTGTGCGTCGCCATATAGCTCGTACGCAACAGCGACAGGTTGGGTGGCACAGCCGGGGGTATCACCGGGTTGGTGTAGATCCCTTCCTCGAACAGCAGTCGCCATGTCAAGAAGGTACCATCCTGGTCGCCAATGATGATGGGGACGATAGGCGTCTGGCTGTCGCCGGTGTTGAAGCCCATTTGCTGCAGCTCGCGGCGCATGCGCTCGCCGATCTCGTTGACCCGCTGGATCCGTTCGGGCTCCTCGATGATGACGTCCAGCGCTGCTGACACAGCAGCTACATTGCCGGGTGGCATGGAGGCGCTGAAGATGAGGGAACGGGCGTGATGCTGGATGTAGTGAATGACGGGCTCTGAACCGGCAATAAAGCCGCCTAGCGAGGCAAAGGATTTGCTAAAGGTCCCCATTACCAGATCGACATCATCATTCACGCCCAGGTGGACGCCGGTGCCTTTCCCACCACCTAGAACGCCGACTGAGTGAGCATCATCGACCATCAAGCGCGCGTTGTACTTTTTGCAGATTGGGATGATTTCAGGCAGCGGAGCGATGTCGCCGCCCATGCTGAAGATGCCATCGACCACGACCAGCTTCGCACAGTCCGGGGGCAATCGCCTCAAGACCCGGTCCAAATCCTCCAGATCATTGTGACGGTAGCGTTTCAACTTGCCAAACGATAGACGGCAGCCATCCACGATGCTGGCGTGATCATCCTTGTCGGTAATCACATAGTCGGAGCGGCCAATGATCGAAGAGATGGTGCCAACATTGACCTGGTAGCCGGTGCTAAAGACCAGCGCCGCTTCCTTCTCCATGTAGTCGGCCAGTCGCTCTTCCAGTTCAAGGTGCCAGGCCAAGGTGCCATTGAGAAACCGTGAGCCCGTGCAGGATGTGCCGAATTGCCGGGTGGCCTCAATAGCCGCTTCACGAACCTTGGGGTGGGTCGTCAGCCCCAGGTAGTTGTTGGAACCGATCATGATCAATTGCTTGTCACCGATGGTAACCTCGGTGCCCTCGGTGTCATCGAGGGGCATAAAGTACGGGTAGAAACCGCTCGCCTTCAAATCTTTGGCAGCGGTCCAGTTCCAACACTTTTCGAACAGATCCATAGTGGTTCCCTTCGCTTGGTACGGCTTGAGGTTAATGGCTACAGGTTGCGCACTGGTGGGTACCGCACGACGCACAACTATGCCCCGTGCCACTGACGGAGCGGGTCTCGCCGTTGCCCCCCTTGCTGATGGCCGAGAAGAGCGAGATAGCTCGCGATGTGTGCGAACTACCGCAGCGGCTGCAAGATGCGGGCGCGTCGGCCTTGCTCATGGGGCGCAGCTTCTCAAAGGTGTTTTGGCAATCGGTGCATTGGTACTCATAGATCGGCATAGAATGGTCCCTCGACTCTCGGACAGAAGCCAGGAAAGCCCAGAGCTTTCTGGGAAGGAATGGCCCCCAGCTACGGAGGTGCCTTCCGTGCTGTCTTCATCTCTAGAAGCTCCCTCGTAAAGGCGTTGGCTGCGACTCGTGTGACAGGCGATATGCACTCGAGCGCCAGTTCGCTATGGGGAACTTTATGGTAAATTCTTTCTCATGGACGGCCGGAGTTGTTACGCCGTATGGCAAGCAAGCGGTCCGGTTTTGGCCCAAAAACGGGTCTATTGTACAATGCTTTTGGCTTCCGGTCAAGCGAAAGCCAAGTTTGGAGTACGGCTGCTGCAAAGTCTGTCCCCGATGCCGGGACGGCGTATTGCGAAGGAGCGGAGCGACTGCGGCAATCCCCTCTTACCATTTGGGAGTTTGCCACGCCGTCTTCGACGGCTCGCAAAGACGGAATCGAGATCCCGGAACCCTTGGCCAAGAATCCGTCAAGCTACTTTGCAGCAGCCTTACAGTCTGGAGCACCCTGGCCTGCAGGTGTAGGGAGTGTAGCTGAGGAGTCTTGCATGGGAATCTGCCCCAGTGTTCTGGAGATGATTGGAAGCACACCCTTGCTTCATCTAGGCCGTCTAGCTGAAGGCCTGCCCCTGTACGCCAAGTGTGAGTTCATGAATCCCCTCAGCCTCAAAGATCGAGCCGTGTTGCAGATCATCAAGGACGCGGAAGCTGCGGGACGCCTATCGCCGGGCAGCACACTCGTCGAGTGTACGAGTGGCAATACGGGGATGGCCGTGGCCTCCATCGCCGCGGTCAGAGGCTATCGGGCCATTTTGGTCATGTCCGAGATTCAGAGTATAGAGCGGCGCAAGGTACTGCGGGCATTTGGGGCGGATCTGGTTCTGACCCCAGCTGCACAGGGTACGGCTGGGGCGCGCGAGAGGTTGAAGGAGATCTGTGCGCAACATCCCGAGTATTTCTATGTGGGCCAGCACGTCAACCCCTCCAATCCTCGGGCCCACTATGTGGGCACTGGGCCGGAGATCTGGGCTGATACCGGTGGGCGGATTGATGTTTTGGTAGCCGCACTTGGCACGGGGGGCACCATCTGCGGGGCGGGCCGCTACCTCAAAGAGCAGAAGCCGGAAGTCCGGCTGGTGGCCGTGGAGCCGGCCGAATCGCCTACCATTTCGCAGGGCATCTTTCGGCCCCACCGGATGATGGGCACCGCTCCCGGCTTTGAACCAGAGACGTTGGATCGCTCACTGATCGACGACATTGTCTTGGTCTCAGAGAGCGAAGCCTTCGCCATGTGCCGTCGCGTGGCGCGGGAGGAGGGGGTGCTGGTGGGCATCTCCTCTGGTGCCACGGCCCACGTGGCTCTCTCCATTGTCCGTGAGACAGGGGGCCGGCAGACAGTCGTCTGTATCCTTGCCGATACAGGTCAACGATATCTAAGCGTGGATGGGCTGTTTCAGATAGACTAGAGGCTGAACACTGGACGCGCGGGGAGGGTTCCATGATTGATGCTACCTGGCTGGCCGCCATACTCGGCAGCTTGCAAGAGCCAATTCTTGTAGCCGACACAGATCATGTGACGCGCTACATGAACCAGGCAGCCGTCGAGCATTACGAGGGCGGGGAGAGTCTTATCGGCCGTTCGCTGCTCGACTGCCACAACAAAGAGTCACAACAGATAATGGTCGAGATCCTGGCCGCCATGCAGAGCGAGGACCTGGACGAGCGGCTGATCACGGACACCGAGGAAGAGCGTATCTTTATGCGGGCCGTTCGCGATGCCACGGGGATGGTGCTGGGCTACTATGAGAGGTATGAAAAAAAGTGCATCACAGACCAGGGCTGAGGCCGGGCGAGCCAGGCGTGCTTGCCTGATGCTCACATGTGATGGCGCAACCACCAGTGCAAAGGAGGTAGGACCTTGAAAGAGTTGACAGATCGAGCCTTGAATCTGGCTGAGGTTCAAGGCGCAACGTATGCCGACATTCGTATCTTCCGCCGCCGTACTCAGCAGATCGAGGTCAAGAATGGGGTGGCCGAAGGGCTCTCCGACGATGAGAGCCAGGGATTTGGCGTCCGGGTGGTGGCCGACGGCGCGTGGGGCTTTGCCAGCTCAGCGCTGCTGACCGCCGAGGAGGTGGATCGGGTGACGGCTCTGGCCGTGCAGATAGCCAGAGCCAGTGCCCTGTTCAAGACACGGGCGGTCGAGCTCGGGCCACCGGTGACCCACGTGGGCACCTACCGGACGCCGGTCGAGATCGATCCCTGGGATGTATCACTGGGCGACAAGCTGGACCTTCTGCTCAAAGCGGACGAGGGCCTGCGCGCCACGCAGGGCGTACGAGTAGCCTCCTCCAGCCTATCCTTCTTTCGCGAGCACCGGACGTTTGCCAACAGCGAGGGGGCTTTTTTGGAGCAGGAGATCATTGAATCAGGCGGCGGGATCGGGGCGCTAGCCGTTGATCCAGAACGGGGTGAGGTACAGAAGCGTTCCTATCCCAACTCGTTCGGGGGCGACTACCGGCAACAGGGCTGGGAAGCGATCCTGCGGCTTGATCTGCCGGGCCACGCTGGGCGTGTTGGCCAGGAAGCGGTGGCCTTGCTCACAGCCGATCCGTGTCCCAGCGGTGTTACGACGCTCATTCTGGGCGCAACCCAACTGGCCTTGCAGGTCCACGAGTCGTGCGGCCATCCCATTGAGCTGGATCGGGTCTTTGGCACAGAGGCGAGCTACGCTGGAACCAGTTTCCTGACCCCGGAAAAGCTCGGCGGCTTCCGGTATGGTTCAGACCTTGTGAACATCACCGCGGACGCGACAATCCCCGGTGCCTTGGGCAGTTTTGGTTGGGACGATGAAGGGGTACCGGCCCAACGCTTACCCATCGTCCGGGCTGGGGTCTTTGTCGGCTATTTGACTTCGCGGGAGACGGCGCAAGAACTGCGCCAGATCGTCGGCGACGGTGCGCCGGAGACTTCGGGGGGGGCCATGCGCGCGGACGGCTGGAACCGTATCCCTCTCATCCGTATGACCAATGTCAATCTGGAACCGGGCGAGTGGGAGTTTGACGACTTGATTGCCGACACGGATCAAGGCATCTTTATGGAGCTCAACAAGAGTTGGAGCATCGATGACAAGCGGCTCAACTTCCAGTTCGGCACCGAGATCGCCTACGAGATCAAGAACGGCAAGATGGGCCGCATGCTCAAGAACGCTACCTACACCGGCATCACGCCCCAATTCTGGGCTAGTTGCGACGCCATCTGCAATGAGAACCATTGGTGGGTGTGGGGGGTGCCCAATTGTGGCAAGGGCCAGCCCAGCCAAGCGGCCCATGTAGCGCACGGGACCGCGCCGGCCCGCTTCCGAAATGTCCAGGTCGGTACACGCCAGTAGGAGGTCAAAATGCTAGGCCAGAAACGAATAGAACAGATCACGAATGCCATTCTCAGTCGATCGACTGCCGACCAGACGGAAGTGGTGGTCATCGCCAGTGATGCGTACCTGACCCGCTTTGCCAATTCAACTATCCATCAGAACGTGGCCGAAACCGATGCTGAGGTACGCATCCGTGTCGTGTTAGGTTCGCGTGTGGGCGTATCGGCGACCAATGATCTATCGGATGAAGCGCTTGACCGCACGCTGGCGGCTGCGCTGACCATCGCCCGGCTGCAACCCGACAACCCAGAGTTTCGTTCTCTGCCCGGCCCCCAGGCCGTTGCCCCGGTGACAGCCTACAGTGAGGCAACGGCGCGCTGCTCGCCCGAGGAACGCGCCAAGGGAGCCGGCGCGATCTGCCTCCTGGCTCGTGACGCGGGAGTTGTAGCCTCGGGGGCATTGACCACGGCCACCACGGAGGTGGGGGTGGCCAACTCACTGGGGGTCTCGACCTATGTCCCCACTACCTACGCTGACATCAACACGGTGATTATGAGCGATACCAGCGCCGGCTATGCCTCAGCTCTGGCCATGGATGTGAATGATCTGGATTTTGAGGCGCTGGGCCAAGAAGCCGTGGAAAAGTGCCTGCACAGCCGGAATCCACGCGCCTTGGAGCCCGGCGAATACAGCGTTATCCTCGAGCCGTATGCGGTTCAGGACTTTGTGATGATGATGGCCTATACTGGGCTGGGCGCGGTGCCATGGCAGGAGGGGCGCAGCTTTCTGGTGGGCAAGTTGGACCAGCAGATTGTGGATCGTCGGATCTCCATCTGGGACGATGGTCTGAGTCCCAAAGGCATTCCCATGCCCTTCGATTTTGAAGGCGTGCCCAAACAGCGCGTGAACTTTATCGAGGCTGGTGTGGCGCGGGGGGTGGTCTATGATTCGTACCGTGCCGCCAAAGAAGAGGGCAAGACCTCAACCGGCCATGCCCTGCCGGCGCCCAACTCCATGGGGCCTTTTCCAACCAATATCTTTATGGGTACCGGGGATGCAACCCTGGCCGACATGATCGCCAATACCGAGCGGGGCATCTATGTTACCCGCTTCCACTACACCCGCCCTGTCGAGCCCACACAAGTGGTCATCACCGGAATGACGCGCGACGGCACGTTCCTGATCGAAAACGGCGAGATTGCCTATCCAATCAAGAACCTGCGCTTCACCCAAGGCTACGTGGAGGCACTAAATCATGTAGAGGCCATTGGCCGGGAGGTGGCGCTTCTTTCCGGCTTTGGCGGCTTTATGCGGACCAGCACTCCGGCTCTCAAACTCAATAGCTTCAACTTTACCGGTGCAACCGAGTTCTAGCCAGTTGTCCGGATCGTTGCTTGCCGCTACGATTCAGGGGGCTCGATGAAGGTCTTGCTCATCGAACCATACTACACGGGCTCACACCAGGCCTGGGCCGATGGCTACCAAGCCCACGGCCGCCACCAGATCGAGCTGCTCACCCTGCCGGGACGCTTTTGGAAATGGCGGATGCAGGGGGGAGCGCTGACCCTAGCCCGCCAGGCACTGGAACTGGATAGCCAACCCGATCTGATCCTGGCCTCGGACATGCTC
>JASFOV010000036.1:0-15619 GCA_050116355.1 Anaerolineae bacterium | reverse complement strand
CTTGGGCAGATGGAGAGAGGACCAGGGTCAAGACCAGACTGAACACTCCCAGCAAGCCTGCCCATATATAGACAGCACGTCGGACAAAGCGTGCTGTATTCGTCATAGCTCCCCCTTGTACCAATGTTCGTGGTTGGGATATCTGCAAAGCTGCGAAATGCGACGAATCTGTAATACTGGGGTGAGGATGGCCTCCAACCCCATGACAACCTCCAGCAGTGCGCACAATCTGTGGAAAAACGCTCCACCGCTATGATCCTGCGCGACCGCGCTCCATTATACTAACAATGCCAGCCCAATGCAAGCTACCCTTGCAGACGACGCAAAAAAGCCGGGCCCCATCGTTTCAGGGCCCGGTCCCCATGCCCGCACCCGGTCTGTGCGTCTGGTCGGCAGGGATTATTCCTCTCGCTTGTGCCGGCGTCAGGCCTGACCGGCCCTACATCTGCCAGGCAAAGTCGCTCACGGTCGGCTTGACCAGACGGGCAAAATCAGCATACGCCATCTTCATCGTCTCCCGGTGCGTGCCGATGCGGAACACGATATCATCCTGCTCGGCCAGCGTCTGGTCGACATAGACCGGCACACCGTACAGATTGCCAAAGGGGGGCATGGCTCCGGTCGCGCAGTCGGGAAAGAGATCTGCAAACTCCTTCTCTTTGGCCAGGCAAGCATCCTCTGCCTCGAGCAACGTGCACACCTTGTCAACGTTCATGCGATACGGGGCGGGCAGGACCAACATGGCCATCTCCTCCTCGGCTCTGATCATCACCACTTTGGCCACTTGCTCACCGGGTACGTGCAGCATCGCCGCAACTTCCTGCATGGTGAAAGCTTGGCCATGGGTCATGACCTCAAAGCCAGCACCATTCTCCCGCAGATAGCTTTCCAGTCGTTCTCGACACTTCATGGGGCATCCCTCCTTTGGATGGAACCAGCGGTACACGCCTTCATTGACCTGTAGTACAATGCGAAGGAACTGAAACCTGACAGCCGTGTTCCCCGGGTATGGGCGGAGGGACAGCGATGTAACCCAGGCGATTCACTGCCACGCGTGTTATCTGTCTAGATTGTATCAGCTTTGGCACGCGCTGTCAATAGGCTGGCGAGCCAAACGCCGGAAACGCGCAGTACCGGCCATGACGAACCCGGGGCCTCTGCTCTCCTTGGACAGAGGAAGTTGCGCCATACTACCCCGCTCAGCTCCCGGTTGCGACCCGCAACGAGATGTGGTAAGATTGGAACAGCGGGCCGGCTCCGGTGAAGCTGCGCTTGAAAAATGCAACCGGTTAGTCGGCAAGCCCGACTTCTCCTCGAAATAGTTGCGACGAAGGTGACCGGAGTGGCGGACCATCAGCGAGCGTATCTCTCAGTCTGGTGCGTGGGATTGCGATGAAGCTATCCCTCCGATGGTGGCTCTTTGCTATCTTGTTGGCCTCAGTCGCACAGCCGGCGACGACTCGCGCGACTCGCGGTGCATCGTTAGCCTCGCCTTCGTCACAACCCGCAGCCGTGTATCCAACCCGCCTCTCCACAGACCGGGTAGGCTCGAACCTCAAGTTTGACCGCATCTCCGTGGAACAGGGGCTCTCCCACAGCACGGTGAACTGCATCCTCCAGGACAGCTATGGCTTCATCTGGTTCGGCACCGAGTCGGGGCTCAACAAATACGACGGCTACAGCTTCACGATCTACAAACACAACCCAGATGATCCCCGCAGCTTGAGCCACAACACAGTCTGGTCTCTGTTCGAGGACGCAGCTGGCGTGTTATGGGTTGGCACCTATGGCGGAGGCCTCAACCGCTTTGATCGAGACACAGGACAGTTCACTCACTATGACGCGGACGACTTTCAAAACGTCACCGACGAACCAGAGGAATACAGGAACGTCATCTGGGCCATCGACGAGCATCCAGTCGGCGTGCTCTGGATTGCCACCTATGGCGGCGGGCTGGTCAAACTCGATCTGGATACGGAAAGATTCACCAGCTATGCACCCGACCCGGCCGACCCCGCGTTGTGGGGCCATGAATGGATCACGGCGATGGTCATCGACTCGGCAGGTTGGCTGTGGCTAGGCACGAATGCGGTAGGGCTCGACCGCTTCGATCCTGCCACCGGGCAATTGGTCACCTACCGGCACAACCCCAATGATCCTGCCAGCTTGGGCCACGACTGGATCACGGACATCCTGCTGGATCACTCCGGTCAGATCTGGATCGGGACCAACGGGCGGGGAGTGGACCGGTTCGACCCCGAGACAGAGACCTTTCGCCACTACCGGCATAACCCAGAAGATCCCACCAGCCTGGGGGGCAACGACATCTGGTCCCTGTCCGAAGACTCGATGGGCCGGATCTGGATTGGAACTACCAGCAGCGGGCTCAGTGTCTTTGATCCGGATAGCGAGACTTCTGTCCACTTCCGAAACAATCCCACGGACCCGCTCAGCCTGAGCACCAATCGCATCCGCCGGCTCTATCATGACCGCTCGGACATTCTCTGGGTGGGGACGCGGGGCGGAGGGGTGAACAAGTCCGATCCGGCCTCGACCCGCTTCACGCACTACCAGGGCGATCCCACCGATCTCCAGCGCCCCAGCGACTACCCCGTCCTCTCCCTGCTTGAGGACGAGGACGGCGTTCTGTGGATTGGGACTGCAAGCGGGCTCGATGCCCTGGATCGGGAAACGGGAGAATGGCGACACTACCGGCACGATCCGGCCGCGCCCCAAAGCTTGGGCAACAACGCGATCCATGCCATCCACCAGGACGCATCGGGCATCCTGTGGCTCGGAACCCAAGACGGCTTCTACCGGTTTGATCCTGCCGGCGATCAGTTCGAGCGGTTGCCCCACAACCCACCGGATCCTGGCGACGTACAGCAGGAGATCATCTACGCCATCAACCAAGACCGGACTGGCATGCTATGGTTGGGCACGCACGGCCGCGGGCTATCGGCTCTTGACCCGGCCATGGGCACGTTCAGCTATCACCAGCGGCAGTGGGGCGAAAACGGCCTGAGCAACAACTGGGTCCTGGACATGGCCGAGGATGAGTCGGGGACCCTCTGGATCGCGACTCAGGGCGGGCTGAACAGCTATGACCGCGAGACCGGCCACTGGCAGTGGTTCCAACAGGATCCGAGCGACCCCCACACCCTGAGTCACAACTGGGTCAGGACTGTGTACCCCGATCGATCTGGGGTGCTTTGGGTGGGCACCCTCGGCGGGGGTCTTGACAAGCTCGACATAGCATCCGGCACGTTTGATCACTACACAGACGAGAACGGGCTGGCCAGCAACCAAGTAGTGGACATCGTCGAAGGCGGCGGCTTTCTGTGGGTCTGCACTGCCAACGGGCTTTCGCGGTACGATCCCCGCAGCGAGGTCTTTAGGACCTATACCGCCGGCGACAGCCTGCCGGTCAACGAGTTCATGGTTGCGTTTGCCAGCAAGAGCGGCGAGTTGTTTGCGGGCGGCATCAACGGTCTCGTATCCTTCTATCCCGAGCAGATGGAGGACAATCCGTACGTGCCGCCGGTGGTCCTCACCTCCCTGCAACAGAATGGGGTGGGGGTGGACACCGGACAGGCCCTGGAAGACCTGAAGGAGGTAACGTTCCGCTGGCCGGATAACTCGTTCGAATTCAGCTTCGCCGCGCTCAACTACGCCTTTCCGGAGAACAACCAGCACGCCTACAAGCTAGAGGGCTTTGATAGGAACTGGAACTACATCGGGAGCCTGCGTTTCGGCAGATACACCAATCTGCCCGGCGGCACCTATACGCTGCGGTTGCGAGGTTCGAACAACGATGGCGTGTGGAATGAAGAGGGCGTTTCCATCAAGGTTACCGTCGTACCGCCTTTCTGGGACACGTGGTGGTTCTGGGGATCCATGGCATTGATAGTGGCTGGAGGTGCTTTGGGCGGTTACCGTTTGCGGATCCGGAGCCTGCAGAGGCGTGGCCGCGAACTCGAGCGACAGGTCGAGCGGGAGATCGAACAGCGCATGGAAGTCGAGGAGGCGCTGCGGGAAAGCGAAATGGAGCGCGCTGTTGCGGCCGAACGAAGCCGTCTGGCCCGGGAGCTGCACGACGCCGTGAGCCAGACACTCTTTTCCGCCAGCTTGATCGCCGAAGCCCTACCCACCCTTTGGGAGCGAGATCAAGTGATGGGACGGGAGCGCCTGGCAACGCTGCGACAGATGAGCCGCGGTGCACTGGCCGAGATGCGCACTCTGTTGTTGGAGCTGCGGCCGACAGCCCTGGTCGAGACTAGCCTGGAAGACCTACTGCGCCAGCTGGGGGAGGCCGTCACCGGCCGCGAGGGCCTGCCGGTTACCGTGAAGGTTGAAGGATTGTGCAACCTGCCGGCCGATCTCCATGTCGCCATATATCGAATTGCCCAAGAAGCATTGAACAATGTAGTTAAGCATGCCCGGGCCAACCAGGTGGCTGTCAGCCTCCGTTGTACATCCCGCACGCCATCGCACGAGTGGTCTGAGGCCGAAGAGGCGGGAATGGAGATCAAGCTCGACATCTGCGACGATGGGCGGGGCTTTGACCCAGACCAGATTCCACCGGATCGCATGGGACTGGGTATCATGCGCGAGCGTGCCGAGGCCGTTGGCGCCCAGCTGGAGATCGTAAGCCAAACGGGCCGGGGCACCCGGCTGACCGTAACCTGGCCGCGAGATAATGCCCCCAGGCCTACAGAATAGCTGCCCGTCTGCTGCTTGCCGCGAGGGAGAATGCCAATGAGCGAATCTGGATCCATTCGAGTGATGATCGTCGATGACCACGCCATGGTACGCACAGGCCTGGCAACCTTTCTGCAGGTTAGCGACGAGCTGACCCTGGTCGGCCAAGCCACAAACGGCCTGGAAGCGGTCGAGCTATGCGAGCAGATCCAACCGGATGTCATCCTGATGGATCTGGTGATGCCCGAGATGGATGGCGTGGCAGCCACCCAGGTCATCCGCGAACGCTGGCCCTCAGTTCAGATTATTGCCCTAACCAGCTTTCAGGACAAGGACCTGGTGCGGGATGCGCTTCAGGCTGGAGCCACCAGCTACCTGCTCAAAAACGTCTCTATGGATGAGCTCATTGAGGCAGTGCAAGCAGCCAATGCCGGCCGCTCTATCTTGGCTCAGGAGGCCCTTCAGGTCCTCATCCAAGCTGCGAGCCAGAAACCTGTCCCGGGCCACGACTTGACCCCGCGCGAACGCGAAGTGTTGGTCCTGATTGTTGACGGGTTGAACAATCCCCAGATCTCCGAGCGCCTGTGCATCAGTCTCGGCACCACCAGATCGCATGTCAGCAACATTCTGTCCAAGCTAGGCGTTTCCAATCGGGGCGAGGCGATAGCGCTGGCACTCCGGCACAACCTAGTTACCTGACCGGTGCAAAAATCGGATACCCATCGGACTCCAAAACCCGCCAGATGCCTGATGCATTTGGCGGGTTTTTCTTGTACACTGAGGATACACGGACCATGTCGGTCCAAAGCGCTGACCGCTGATGCTGGTGCCCGCCTGGTCAGGGGCTTTTCATGGGAGGCGCTGTCAGGAGAGATAGAAGACGAATGACAGGAGGAATTGAGATGGAACACAAGAGAAGACCCGGCAGCTGGCTATACGTGGTTGCAGCCCTGATCCCGGTGCTCGGCTGCTTCCTGGCGGCGATGCTGGCGTACCGTTGGCTCCCGGGACTGCCAGGCACCTTGGAATCCAGAATGAATCTAGACGAGTTGACGCAGGTCGTGGTGCCCGGTTCAAAGGTGATCACATTTGAGAAGAGTGGCGCCTATGCCGTCTATTACGAATACCGCAGTGTCGTCGACGGCGTGATCTATGCCAGCAGCAAGACACCGCCAGCCATGGTCTGTACTCTGACCTCCAGAACCACCGGCGACGTCGTCGGGGTCGTCCCCGACTATGTCCCGACCAACACCTACTCCACCAAGGATCGAGAGCGCGTAGGCGTGTTGATCCGGAGCATCACCGTTGACCAGCCGGGCGCTTATGCCTTCTCCTGCCGCTACGCGGACGGACGCTCGCAGCCCGAAATCGTGATGGCCGTCGGCCCGAACTTTGTGTGGGAGTTTTTTGGCATCGCAGCCGGAACCCTCGTCACGGTTGCAGCCGGATCCGCCACGCTGCTTGGTTCCGGCATTCTTGCACTGGTCATGGTGATCGTGGTGGCTATCAGGCGACGCGGGTCGTCACAGGAAATCGCAAGTGCCTAGCGGGTCGTATTCTGTGAGGGAAGAAGAACAATGGAAAGAAGGAAATGGAACCGCAACGCCCTTCGGCTATCGGTCGTGTTGGCCATGCTATTGGCTGGCTGTCGGTTTGTTAGGCCCGGATCTGTATCCTCGACTTCCATGGCGCACCCCTGCAGCGCACCAGAGCTTCGCCACTGCACGGTCATTACCGTCTCTCAGGGCAACCGGGTGTTCTTTGGGGGAAACGACGACTATGTCAATCGCGACAGCACCTACTGGATCGACCCGGGCGGCGAAACCGGCTACGGTGCCATCTACTTTGGCGATCCCGACAACGTGCAGCAGGGCTTCAATGCGAAGGGGTTGGCATACGACGCCAACGGAACGCCCAAGGCTCCAATCACCTCCCACCCCGGACGCAAACCCGTCTACGGTGGCTACAACAGCTACCCCATCCACATCCTGAAAGAGTGCGCCACGGTGGAAGAGGTTATCGCCTGGGTGCAAGAACACCGGTGGCACACGATGATGCACGATCAGCTGCATTTCGCTGACGCAACCGGAGACGCAGTCGTGATCAGCGCCGGGCGTGACGGCAAGGTCGCGTTCACCCGCAAACCAGCCGGAGATGGCTTCCTGGTCTCCACCAACTTTAACCTGGCCAACCCCACTAGTGGAGGCTACCCCTGCTGGCGCTACCGCCGCGCAGAGGAGTGGCTGAACCAGATCCAAAGCCCGGACGAGCTTGCGGTCGAGCGCATGGCCGCGATCATGGAAGCCGTACACGTGGAGGGTCCCAGCGGTTGGACCCTCTATTCGGTGGTTGGCGACCTGCCGCAGCGCCTCGTATACATCTACTTTATGTTCCAGTATGACGCACCTATCGTTCTCAACATCGACCAGGAGATTGGCCGGTCACAGTCACCTCGTCCCTTGAGCGAGCTCTTCCCCGAAGAGACCCAGCTGCGCGCCAGTAAGGCGTATCGGCGACTGGTATCGCGATCGGATCGTTGCGACGTGATTGGCTTTGCCTGGCTGGGAGCTGTGGTCGCATCCCTCGTCGTCCTGTTTCTCCTGGCGAGGCTGAGGGGCCGGGGGCTAGCCTTCTGGTCACTGGTGGTGGCTGTGCTAGGTCCAGCCGGCTTGTTGGCTTGGCGGCTCGTCTCGCGTGACTGCAAGCCACGCGCCCTCGTGGAAGCCATCGGCGACTTGCCTCCCTACGTGGCCGGCATGGTGGCGGCACTATTGCTAGCTGTCAACGTACCAACCATCGCCCAGAACCAACCACTGCAACTTGCGGCGTTCTATGGTCTTCCCCTGATCGCGGGATTGTTCCTGTACCAGGCGCCGCTCATGGCATGGGCCAGGAGCACCAGCTATGCACGCGCTGTCTTTACTCGCCTGCCCGCGGCACTCGTCTCGACGCATCTTGCCCTCGCTGGGCTGCTGAGCTTGGGCCTGCCTTTGGTCAACTGGCACCTGGGCTATTGCGGCCTCGATAGTCTGGCCTTCCTATGGTGGTGGCCGATCGCCGTTGTGGGCTCGTTGGCGGGCGCCGTGCTGCTCTACGCCTACCACACCTGGTCGATCCGTCGTGGCTTTGCCACTTGGTCGGCGCTGTTGTGGGATACGGAAGACAACGAAGGGAACACAAAGACCATCGCTCGCCCAACTTGGCGTCGCCTGGGGTTTTGGATCGTCCTCAGCTTTGTGATCCTGGTCTCCGGAATAGCGTTGGGGGCGATAGGCTCGGCATGGGTCGCAGGTGCAGGGTAAGCCTCTGCGCGCGGGCACATCCCAGTCGCAGTCTTGACCGGACGGCTGCGCTTCATCCCTCGCCCGCAACAGATAGAGAACCTGTCGCCAGCCTCGTGTCTTTCTTGGCCACCTGTGGTATACTGTTCGTACCATCCGAGGGAGCAGCCCACACCCAATGGCCGTCAAGACACGGTTCACACACAATGACTTTTTGCACATACTCTCCCAGTACAATCTGGGAGAGTATGTGAGTTCACAGGCGATCCGCCAAGGCACTGTCCAGACCAACTACGCAATCCAGACCACCCGGGGCACGTTTATGTTCCGCTACTACGAAAACCGGTCAGAAGGTTCGGTCCTGTTCGAGAGCGACCTACTCGCCTATCTCACCAAGCGCAATTACCCGTGTCCAGCTCCAATCCGGAACCAACAGGGCATGTGCGTTGGCCTGTACCGCCACAAACCGTATATGATCTTTGAATTCGTGGCGGGCCAGCATATCGCCCACCCGGACGCCCACCACCAGCGCCAACTCGTCCAGAAGGCTGCGGAACTGCACATTTACACCCAGGATTTTCGTTCGCCCTATGCAGCGCATCGCTGGAACTATGACCCGGCTCTGTGTCGCAGCTTAGCCCGAGCCAGAGTCGTGAAGCTCAACACGACATGGGCTAACGACAAGTACACCTGGCTCACGAGCGAGCTAGCAGAGCTCAAGCTCCCACAATCCTTGCCCAAAGGAATCTGCCACTGTGATCTTCACTTTTCCAACGTGCTCTTTCGAGGAAATAAATTAGTCGCCCTTCTCGACTTTGATGATGCGAACTATACCTTCCTGTCCTTCGATCTGGTCGGTTTGATCGAGTCCTGGGCCTGGCCGGATACTGCCGACAGGCTCGATCTTGTCAAAGCTTGCAGCATCGTGCGGGAGTACGCCAAACATCGCCCGCTGCCAGCGGTTGAACAGCAGTACCTATACGACGTGTACAAACTGAGCATCCTCTTCGATTGTGTGTGGTATTTTGGTAGAGGGACCGCCGGCGAATTTCGCGAGAGAAAAAAGATCGAAGCCTTGAGAATCTTGGGCCGTCAACGCTTCCACACTGAGCTATCCCGAGGACCAAGTCCTTAGGCCGGTTCCGGTCAAGCCATGCTTGGCAACCGCAGCCGGCCCACCGGGCCTAGTCCAGCGGCGTCACGTCCGAGCCATCCGCATTCATCACGTATGATCTGTACTCGAATCGCTGTCCATCGCGGTCGGAGCGAAATACGATCTGTGAACCATCCTCTGTCCAAACGGGTGAGATGTCGTAGGCCGCCGGGTTCTGCGTCAGGTTGGTGGGTCCCAAGCCATCGGCGCCCATGACATAGATCTCAAAGTCGCCGTCGCGATCGGTCTCAAACACAATATGAGTACCATCGGGTGACCACGACGCCGACGTGTCGATCGCCGGGTTCTCCGTCAAATTGGTCTTTTGCGCGCCGTCGGGCGCCATAACAAAGACCTCCCAGTTGTGGTTGGGCAACAGGCTCATATACAGGATCGACGTGCCATCCGGCGACCAGGAGGGCAGCGTATCGCCTGCCGCACTCTCGGTCAACCGGGTCAACTGGCTGCCATCGATGCCCATCCGGAAGATGTGGGTCGGCCCATCCCGGTTCGAGGCAAATGCGATCTGGCTGCCATCGGGTGACAACGAGGGATAGGCATCCTCGCTGGGGTCTTCTGTCAGATTTGTGATCTCACCATCCGGTGTCTCGACATAGATCTCTAGATCCCCTGCAGGGCTTTGATCGGCAAAGACCCTCGGCCTGGCTGGCGGAGACGTGGCGGTGGAGGTTGGCGTCCAGGTCGGCGCAGCGGTAGCCGTAGCTGTGGAGCTCGGTGTCTCGGTAGGGACAACAGTGGCCGTAGCTGTAGCTGTGGGACTCGGTGTCTGGGTAGGGACCGCGGTAGGCGTAGCTGTAGCGGTAGGGGTGGCCGTTTGCGTCGCCGTGGGCAGCGCCGTCGGTGTTTGGCTGGGTTCTGTAGTGGCTTTGGGTGTGGAACTGGACTGGGGCGAGGCCGTTGCGGTCGGCCCAAGCGCCTTGGTTTCCACAGTCACATGCGACGCTTCCGTGGGCGCTAACGCCACTGGGCTCGGAGTGTCAACCCCGCCACAGGCGACCAGCAGGAGAAGGCCAAAGCCCACGACAAAAGACCATCCCACCCGACCAACCAGCTTGCTATCCACCTCGATTGCGCCCATGAGCCTGCCCCCTCTATACTCCTGCTTTGAGTATATCACAGGGACCCGTGTTGGGCAAAAGTGTCGGTGTGCGTCAAAGCCACAGATCCGAGGATCGAACCCTCGGCACTGCGCTGAGGGACCGCTTGGGCAAGCGCATGGGCGCCCGTTCCCCTCAATGAGTTAACGGGCACCCATCTCCAGATCACTCAAAGACCCGGACCTCTTCGGCGCTCTTCATTAGATATGTCTCGCCATCCCGGGTCTGGTCGCCAAACTCCATCCACTCCCGCATCAACTGCTGGAAAGTCTCGTTGCCCCAGTCCGAGCCCAGTGCGTCATATCCATCCAGTTCCCACCGATCCTCGACCTCGTAATGCCCAAAACCCCGTACCGTGAACCAAGTGCCCAAATAGGTCCACCCCTCGGGCGCATTCTCCCGGATGGCAGAACCGTTCTCTGCGAGCCACTTTTGGTGCTCCACCGCAGTCTTTGGCTTGAGTTGATACCGCATGATGTACTGCATGACCATCCTCCTCTCACTACTTCCAAGGTCACGTTGATCCCGGTGTTTGATGGATTCCATACTGCCTATCAGTTCATGAGCCCTCCTCTCTCACATCGATCCTGCCAACCGCAGAGACCATGTGGCACATCCTGGCTCCAAGTTCTCCCCAGCTCGGTCCCCCGGTGCATGCCAATCCACCGGTGGCACAGGGTCGAGCTCGTTGCCGTCAAACTGTGGCTCAGCATCCCAGAGCCACAGTGCCAGCCAAGGCAGTCCGCTCGCTCCCGACTCTTGCGTCTATGCTCTTTGCGATTGCGATGTATTCGGTGTCGCTGAATCGAAGGTAGTTCCATTATATCAGAGTCAGCCTGGAAGTCAACTCATTGATACACCAGCCAGTCATGCGTACCTTTGCGCAGACTGCGGTCGGGTGCTATAATCTACGTAGGCTGCTCCCAGCAGCCTGGAGTACATTCGAGAGTGGTAGCGGGTAGGTTGCGCTCCATAGCAACACCTGGACCGGCTTCCAGCCCGCATCAGCACGAGGAACCCGAACCATGATCCGCTTGTGCATCGATAAAGACCTTGACGCCATGCTTCGCATCATCAACGACAGTGCAGCTGCTTACAAAGGCCACATACCGGACGACTGCTATCACCAACCGTACATGTCCCGCGACGAGCTATCGTCGGAAATCGCCTCTGGCATAGTCTTTTGTGGCTATGAACACCAGGGTCACCTAGTCGCCATCATGGGCATTCAAGACAAGGGACCGGTGGTCCTGATTCGTCACGCGTACACCAGAACCGACAGGCGCCGTCAAGGTCTGGGATCCCGGCTGCTAACATATCTTCTCGACCAGACAGACAAGCCGGTCCTTGTTGGCACCTGGCGCGACGCCACCTGGGCCATCCAATTCTATCAGAAGCATGGCTTCCAACTGGCCAGCGACGAACTCAAGGATACGCTCCTGGAGAAGTACTGGTCCATACCCGAGCGGCAGGTCGAGACCTCCGTTGTCCTCATGAGCGGTACATACCAGCAGGAGTTGGCATCAGGCTAGTTGTGGGATACTCAAATCGCACTGCCGGCCGTAGCGGGAGGCGGAAGAACATTGGAAGTTTATTTGGCACAACATGGTGAGGCAACGCCGAAACAGTTCGATCCCGCCCGGCCGCTGACCGAGCAAGGTACCAAGGCAGTGGAAAAAGTAGCGGTCCTGGCTGCTCGCCTGGGTCTAGAAGTGAGCCAGATCCGGCACAGTGGCAAGACCCGCTCCAGGCAGACGGCGGAGATCCTGGGTGCCACTCTTTCCCCAGCAGAGGGAGTAGTAGGCGTGCCCGGGCTTGCGCCCCGAGATGACGTGCAGCCGGTCGCACAGGCGCTTGAAAGCGAAGCGCAACCGGTGATGCTGGTCGGCCACCTGCCCTTCTTGGCGCGCCTGGCGGGCTTGCTACTGACAGGGGATGCCAACAACCACGTCCTGAGCTTCCGCACCGGCGGCATTGTCTGCCTATCCCACGATCAAGACCGCTGGCAGGTGGCTTGGATCCTCACACCTGAGATGGCAGGAGTCGGCTGAACAGGTTCACCCTACCTGCGGAGCCGTTCCCCTCACCTGGATCGTTTAACCAGCCGCGCTATGGTGACCCGTCCCAACCTGCCAGACGAGCGGATAGCCACCATAGGGCCTGTCCCTTGAGTCTGCAGTTCAATCCATGGGAGTGAGCGCATTCGTCATCATTGGCTGGCAAGTGAACGCAGTCTTGTGGGTGATCTGAACACCAGGCATCGCACCACCCACAGCTGTCGTCGGCATTCGGGTAGTAGTTGCCAGCCGGATCGTAACGTTCGATGTCAGCGAAATCATACAAGATTTTGCCGTTCTGGCTCACATGGCCCCGGATCAGGTTATTATTGTGTACCAACGTAGGGTTGTCAGCCTCTGTGTGACCGGTCATGTACACGAAGCGCACGTCAGAATACTCCCCCTCGAGCTGGGTCATCATGTCCAGATAGCGCTGCACTGGCGTGCTCTCGTCGGACAGTTCCCCACACCACGACCACATGAAGGCAGTCGCTTGCGGTGCATTGTCTAGCATATCGCGCGCCATGTCCAAGAATGCACCCGGCTCCCACGACCACGAGTCATCATAGCCCATCCTCAGATGCGTGGGCTTGCTCTGGCTGGGAGGATCCCACCACGCTTTGGCAAAGCTGTAGGTGGCCGGATCGATGTATCTACTCAGGTATTCGGCCCCCACCCATAGTTGCGTGCCATGTGACGTAGAACCATAGATCCAGATGACGGTCTCTTTGGCCTGCTCCAGCCAGCCGTCTGGAATCTGGTTGAGATCGGTACAGGTGTGGTCCACGATGATCGTCTGTTCGTTGGTAGCAAGAGATGGAGTGATGGAGGTGGAGCCCGATGCCTCCGTCGCGGCTCCAGAAGGCGGGGCCGAGGTTGGAGCATCCTGGACCACATCGAACGCTATGTCACAACCGAGTAGTAACAGCCCCATCACCAGAACAGTGACAAGCTCGATCTTGCCCCTCATGCGTATCCTCCCTGAGTCCACCAGTCCATGATTGAGAATACCCATATCCTGCCTGGTAGAGACCAAGATCCAGTTCGGCTGAAGCGGCAGCTTTACCGGGTGTGCCCCCACGGTGAGAGGTGGAGCTCTACGTGGTCCCTCTCCTCCGCAACGGCAAACGGGATCATCGGCTGCAACTGCTCGAAACTCGCCCTGCCATAGAAGAATATTATGCCAGGGTGCTGAGCAAACGTTTGACAGGCACCGGCTTTCCTGCTACAATTGACACAACCTGGTCACTGACCATCCAAGGGGAGCGTACCATGAATGAGACTCTCAGCATGCACTTGAAGCCCCGCTCATGGCTGATCCGGGCGACCGTCATCGCCGTGTCCCTGGGCATGATCCACATACTGGCCACCCCCCTCTATTTTGACCAGTGGCTGGGCTATGGCGTCTTCTTTTTCACCGTCGCCGTTCTCCAGGTGATGTACTCGATGGCGCTCGCCGTTGGCAAGCCCAATCGCACCCTGCTATGGGTGGGCATTGCCGGTAACGCCTTGGTCATCGCGATGTGGCTGGTCACACGTACGGCGGGCATCCCCTTCGGCCCCATGCGTGGCGAGGTGCTGTCCATCGGCCTGCTTGATGGGGTTGCCCAAACCCTGGCGGCCATCCAAGTCCTGCACCTGGCCGTGCTTTTGCGGCAATTTGACGAGCTCGGCGGCCGCCCCCTGGTCGAGTAATACGCACTCTCCGAACCGCTTGGCAACAGCCTACCGCTTGAGTGCAACCACGGGGTCGACCACTGCCAATGGCAGCGTGCGACCGTGGTCAACTGGCTTATCCAAGTGCCGCTCCCACCCTTGGTCCCCGATGACGCACCTCACGGTACTGTGAAGGAGCGCAACACCAAGGGCAAATAGACCGCCCTCAGCGGGGACATCTCCATGGATAGACGATAGCCAACCTCATCCGCGCAGCCATAGGCCGCGGTCTGCGGACTGGCACTTAGGTGATACCGCCCGGCCGTGTCGGCCCTCCACACCAACTGAGTTGTACCCGTCACATTCAGGGGAACTCCATGCTCATCATAGAGCTCCAGCAAGGTCACAGTATGGGTGAGCTCTGCAACGCTGAAGGTGATCGTCTGTCGGGCTTGAACATCGAACCACACAAAATCCTTGTCAGCAGCATAGTATTCCGGGTCGCTGTCGAACGAGTGGACTTGCCACATGTTGGGCTCCAGCAGCTGGGCTTGCTCCCAAGTGTCATCCACTTCATGGTTGTCGGGACAGGCGTGGTCGATAACACCTGTGGGGTAGGCCTCCAAGGCCTGTCCGAGAGCCTGCGCCTCATTGAGATTGCGCATGACCAAAGGCAGATAGACATGGAGCCTATCCCGTTGCTCGATCCACACCTCATAGTCGGTGAGGCAGCCGCTCAGCGCCGCCCGGTTCCTTGTGCGTACATAGTACATGCCACTTTCGGGCGCCTGCCACCGGACGCGTGACGAATAGTCAGTCGTGCCCTGATAGTCGTCGCTGGACGCGAGTAGGCTCTGACCGTCGGTGTCAAAGAGGGCCAAGAACGTGTCGGCCCGCTGTCCCCATGAAGAGGTGGTGATGGTATAGACTTGACCGGCCTGCGCAGAAAAGTAGCTCCAGTCGCTGGCATCATCACAGAAATCGTGCATCTGCCGCTCTCCCACACGCAGCTCTGTCGCCTGGACGACTAGATCATCCTCCTCATAGCCATCGGCTGGGCAAGTACACACCGATACCAGGGTATCCCCAAAGTCGACTCGATAGCTGTTGCCCAGATTCACCTCTACCTGGACCTCATTGGGTGTGCTGGAGGAGTACCCCTCGGGATCCGTTTCGACCACCGTATAGACACCCCCCTCCGTTAGGTGGAAAGAGTAGCCCCCATCCTCATCGGTGGTGGTACCCATTGCTCCGCCCAGAGTAATCGCAACGCCCTTGAGGCCCACCTCGCTAACGTCCCACTCACCGTCACCATCGATATCCTCAAAGACCGTACCGTAGAGGGTCGCAAATTCAGAGGTCTCGGGCGCGTCGCCAAAGTCCACCTCGTAGCTGTTGCCCAGGCTCACTTCGATATAGACCTGGTTGGGTGTGGTCGAGAAGTAGCCCTCAGGGTCCGTCTCAACCACAATGTGAAAACCAGCTGCGGCGGTGAAAAAGGCATAGTCGCCGTTGGAGCCTGTGGTGGTGGTCGTTGCCCCGTCCAGGGTTATGAGTACGTCGGGTATTCCCGCCTCACCAGCATCCTGCTCACCGTCGCCATCAATGTCTTCAAAGACTCTCCCAGAGATAGTCGAAAAGTTAGAGAGGCTA
>JASFOV010000035.1:0-15750 GCA_050116355.1 Anaerolineae bacterium | reverse complement strand
GCCGCCGGCCAATGCGCTCCCAAGCCGAGCCGTACCCGGGGCCAGCAGCGGGGAAACGGATGGCCGTGATCATCTGCCGGTGAGGATCGACCGCCGACTTGCCTGGCGCAAGGAATAGATCGCCCACCGGCTGCCAGCGACGGCCTTCGGGGGTGGCAACTTCGGCCTCCGCAGACAGGGCCACCAAAGCGACGCACCCATCGGCGGCTGGAAGAGAACTGACCAAGTTGCCGGCCAGTGTCGCCACCGTCTGAATCTGCAACGCGCCGACAGTGGCTGCCGCTTCGGACAACACGCGGGCGTGCTCCTGCAGCAGCGGCGAATCCTTGATCTGCCGAAAGGTGACGTTAGCACCCATGACGATCCAATCACCCTCCTTCTCGATGCAATCGAGATCTGGGATGCGGGTCACATCAACCAGGCAGTCGACGGTATGCTTGTCTTCCTGCAACTCGATGATCAAATCAGTGCCGCCAGCAATGATCTGCGCGGCGCCCTGGTACCGGTCCAGGATCTCCAGGGTTTCTTCGACGGAGGTGGGAATTTCATACGCTTGCCACATAGATCGCCTCTCTCTGCAGTGTCCAGATCTTCACAAAGGATAGCACAAGCAGGGTTGGCTGTCAACCCGGCATCCGTTGTAGGGTTGGGTTGTTGCACAGCAGCTTGGCATCAAACCAGTTGCCCGCGTAACGACCCGAGTTTCCACCTAGCTCGCACTTGTCCTGCACTGTCCTGCCCGACTCACAAGTCGTAGATCAATAGAGCAGCCTACCATTCGCTCCGTTTGCGCTTCTCCGCTGCCCCCCCCCGCGCACAACCTTGTCCCTTGGCTGGTGACCAGGTCAGGCTGTGGATAGGGCGACTGATCGCCGTCGATCGCAGGCTATTCCCCTAGCCGGGGAAACTCGGATGCTGTCTCGGCCAGCTGAACCAGCGAGCCAATCGGGTGCGCGCCGATCAGAAAGCGGGTCCGGCGCGGACTCAGGGCCAAGACCATGCCCACCACACGACCGGTGTGCTGGCTGATCAGGGGGGAACCGCTCATCTGGCTGGGATTGAATAGGTCATCCATCAGCACCCACACAGCCGTTGCCGTGGCCGACTGGACCGTTCCGGGCAGGACACGCGGCTCCCCTCCCCGGCCAGCGACGCCACTGTATACCAAAACCCGCTCGCCGAGTTGGGGTCCGCCACGCGGATCGGGTCGCAGGAGAAAGCGGGACTCGATGGACCCATCGACCCGCAGTAGCAGATAGTCCAGGGCCAGATTGGTGGGGGTTAGGCTGCCGCCTGGCGCGCCCCATAGCGTGTCAAACTCATAGAACGGGTCCGTCTGACTATCAACGCCCAGCGCGATGGACTCCAGGGGATTCTGTCGTTGGTGGAGCGAGACGCTATGGGCGGGAGTGACAGCTACCACCTCGCCGCTCTCCAGGCTCAAAAAGAAGCCACTGCCGACGGGCTGGTACGTCCCCCCGCGGTAGCGAGCGTACTCGCGCAGGGCCACGAGTCCCGCCGGGATTGGGCCCCGGGCTGCGTCAATGATGGGTGGCGGCGGAGTTGGCTCTGGAGCGCGGGACAGGGGCGATTGCAGATAGACCCCGGCAGCCAACACGATCAAGGCCACAGGCAACGCCAAGAGGAAGCCACGGATGACAAACCGGACATTCATGCGTACCCACCGGTGCACGTAAAAAACGGGGGGAGGCGATCCCTCCCCCCGGATAGGACTACTATACTCGCTACCCAGCCGTGCTAGCTGGCCAGGTACTCGTCGATGGCTTTCTTACTGATGCGATAGCTGTTGCCAATCTTCTTGGCTTTCAACTCGCCGGACTGGATAATGGACAGAATGTCCTCCTCACCGACGCGGATATAGGCGGCTGCCTCGGACAGGGTCATGATGTCGGGTACGCCGCCGCTCGGTGCAGCCGCGGCTCCCTGTCCACCCTGCTGGCCGCCCATCGACTGGCCAAACACCTGGGCCATAGCCGCCCCCATGCCCAAGCCAGCCCCTAGGCCCGCACCGGCACCGGCCAGATCGCCGGCCGATCCGCCGGCTTGGGCTGCATCCCGAATGCCCCGCGCGGTCTGGAAACGCAGATACGCGTCCATGTCGCCGATGGCGCCGATCGAGGCCCGCTCGTCGATGGCCCGGGCCGTCTCTTCTGTAGGACTAATGGAGTTGACGTACAGGGTCTTGAGTTGGATGCCCAGAGCCGCAAAATCGTCCTGGACCTTGGCCTTCGTACCGGCGCCGATCTCGTCGTAGAGGGCGGGTAGGTCAAAGAGCCCTTTACCCAACTCACCCAGCAGATCGGTCATTTTGGCGACAATGATCCCTCGCAGGAAACGCGTGACCTGCGGCGTCTCGTAGATGCCCTGGGCACCGACAACCTTGTTGACAAACAGAGCGGGATCATTGACCTGGATCGAAAAGGTGCCAAAGGCCCGCAGCCGCACCAGGCCCAAATCTGTATCGCGAAGGGGGATGGGCTCGGAGGTACCCCACTTCTCATCCAGGAACTCGCGCATGCTGACAAAGTAGACTTCGGCGGTAAATGGGGTCTTGCCCCCCGTCACCGAACCAACCAAACTCGACAGCAGGGGTGCGTTCATGGTAGTGATGGTGTGACGCCCGGGTCCGAATGTATCGTACGATTTGCCATCGCGGAAGAATACCGCCTGTTGGAACTCGCGGACAATCACCTGCGAACCAAACCGGAAATCGCCGGCGCCATACTGTGGCAGCCGACGGACCATCTCGTCCTGCTGTTGGTTTGCAACCTCCACTACATCGATAATTCGTGCCATTGGTTAACCTCCTGTGTGCCTATTTCATTCAGACTTCAGGGCTACTGATAGGTTCCAGCTTGCAGAATCGCCTCTTCGCGGCGGCCGAAGGCCAGATTCGCCTCATCAACCGTCGTGATCAGTTCTTCGATGGCGCTGCCGATGTCCTCCTCAGCCGAGATAGCCGAAGAGACCATATCGACATCGGCGGCAACCTCGTCGACAAAGCCGAGCATCCGCTCGTCAAAATCGTACAGAGCATCCAGTTGATCTTCTTTGATCTTGACCGCATCAAAAAGACCCGCATAGCCATACGTCGCCGTCTTGATGCGATCGATGAGCAATTGAAGCTTGGTGACTGCCCGTTCCAGATCGTCCACAAACTCGATATGGGCTTGGCTGACAAGCCTGGCCTGCAATCCCGTCAACCGCTTGCGCTCATCATCAAACTTGCTGGCGATCTCCGTCCGTAGAAGTTTGTCTGCTTCGCGGCGGAGCTCCTTTTGCTTGTAGCCTTTGTAGCCGGGGATCTTCTTTACCAGGCTTTCAAGGCTACCCAAATGAGACTCGATGGTCTCGCGCAGATCACCACCCTGCTCAAGTGCAGACTCGGCTATCTCTCGGGGATCCATTTTCTAGCTACCTCCTTATGTTTCGGAATCTGATCCAGCTTCTGGTGAGGACACGGCGAACCCATCCGCAGCGTGTCCTATCAGGTTCGCATTAGGGTCGTGATGGCCGGCAGACGGTTAAACATCCAGATGCCCAAAGGCAATCCGATCACGGTAACTGAGATCAGCCAGGCCCCATTGGACCACAACCAGCTCAGCCACCAGCCAACGAGGACAAAGTAGATCAGGCGCACCAGCAGGGGACGCTGGGGCAGACCTGTCGTGCGGACCACCACTTTCTCCCCTCGCTCGTGGGCGAGGACCACGTGCTTGCCGGGACGAAGGGTCAAGACCTGAGGAACGCGGTTCAGCATCCAAACACCCAAAGGCAAGCCGATGATGATGGCGTTCAGAAACCAAGCGACGTTGATCCAGACGCCGGTAGCCCACCAACCAAAGAAAACAAAGTAGAGTATCCGGAGCAAGAGGGGCGGGCCCGGCTCTTGCACCACTGTTTGCGTGCGACTCATAACAAAACCTCCTGTTGCATTATACACTCATTTTACGTTTGAGACAAGGTTGAGTTGCCCCTGAAGATGAAGGTTGGCTGACAGATTTCTGACAGTGTCTCCAAGTTGACAAACGGTCCTGCTCGGGGTACTCTTGGGTCAGGTATGTACCTTGCGACCAGCCACACTTTGCTGAGATAGAGCCCATGACCGAAGAAACGATAGAGGTGCGCGACGATCTTTGGACCCAAGGGGACGGCAAGACGCGCGCGGCCCGAACAACTGAAATCTTGCTGATGCTCAGCCGATTTGGCTTTGGCGAGTTGATCGAACGTAGCTGGTGGTCCCGCTGGCTGCCCGACAGGTCCATGGACCCCAGTAGCAAAGTCACCACCGACGAGGCCGGAGCTGTCCGACTCCGCCAGCTATTTGAGGAATTGGGGCCTTCTTTTGTCAAGATCGGACAACTTCTAGCCCTGCATGCGGGCGCACTGCCAGAAGCCTATCGCGACCAACTCTCACGTTTGCTGGACAGCACACTGCCCCTTGCTTTTCCGGTCATCGAGGGTGTCCTGTCGAGCGAGCTGGATGATACCTGGCACGACTCTTTTGTCGAGATCGACCGCAACCCGTTGGCCAGCGCCTCGATAGGCCAGGTTCATAAGGGAACGCTCCAGAACGGCGAAACGGTAGCCATCAAGGTCCAGCGGCCCGGCGCTCAAGTGATGTTCGAGCGCGATTTCGAAATCCTGCGCGACATCGTGCGCTACACGCGTATGCACAGCCTGCTGCGCATGACGCGCCAGCAACTGACGGCTATCATCGACGAAGTCATAGGCTTCACCCGCACCGAGTTCGACTACTGTCACGAGGCCGAAGCGGCTCAGCGCCTGCGGGCCATGGACATCGAAGAGATGTACGCGCCGCGAGTATACAGTGACCTGTCTACGAGCCGGGTGCTGGTCACCGAGTTCATCGCCGGCCTTACGCTCAACGACGTGCTCAATCATTTGGAGGACGACCAATGGCTGAGCGAGCACAGGGTGGATCGTGAAAAACTGGCTCGCCAGATCATGCGCAACCAGCTGATGCAAGCCTTGCGCTATGGGTTCTTCCAAGCCGATCCCCATCCGGCCAACCTGATTCTGATGGAGGATGGACGGTTGGGGTATGTCGATTTTGGCATCGTCGGCGAGCTGGACGAGACGACCCGGCGCGACATCGTGAACATGGCCCTATTCGAGATGTTGGACGATTGGGAAGCATTGTGGCCCATCATCCTACGCTATGGAAGACCCACCGAAAAGACCGATCTGCGCGCCTTCAAGGCCGACTTCAAGGCGCTGTCCGCCCGTTACAAACAGGAAGGTACCAAAGCGTTCGCCGCCCGCAGCTTGGGCTTCTACATCGAGGGCCAACTGCGGCTCTACCACAAGCACCATATGAGTGTCGCCACCGGTTGGGCGACCTATATGCGCGGCGTCATCGTCTATGGCAACACGGCGGCCATGCTCTCAGAACAGATGAACTTTATGCGGGACAATCTGCCCATCTTCTGGGAGCTACGGGCGCGACAGACCGTGGATGACCTGACCGTGGAACGGATCTGGACCGAGGGGATCGTGCGCCAGGGGTACGATATGCTGCGTGGTCTCCGGGCGCTGTCGGTGTTGCTGCGCCGCGCAGAGGAGGGTGAGTTTTCGATCCTCACCGACGAGAGCCCGCGGGTCGAAGAATTGCGCAACGCCCGGGTGCGGGCCGGGGTGTGGACGGCCCTGCTGCTGTTCACGGGCTGGCTAACCGTCACGCTGCGCGGCATCGCCCTCTACGATTGGCTGACCTGGTCGATAGTCGGTGCGGTTGGCATGGTGTTCTGCCTGTGGCGGCTGGCCGTCGCCCTGCGGCAACTGCGCTAGATCCGGCTTGAGGGCTGAAACAGCGATTTGACAAATACCCCGAAGTGTGGTATAAATGCGCAACTCTGACAGCGAGCCTGATGGTCAGGCTTGGATGGGTCAGATCTGGGAGGGAACGGTACGAACGATGGTTCAAGCAATGAATCTGGTCCTGATTGCACTGATCGGCCTGTTGCTGCCCGGGCTCCTTCTTGCGAAGGAGCTGGTCGCGGTTGGGAGAGACGTGCAATAGCCACGCGTTTCCGCTAGAGAAGAGCGCCTCCCAACCGGGAGGCTTTTTTTCTTTGGTGGGCGCATCACACAGTGAATCCATGTCTAGACCAAGAAACGCCAGCCTAAATGTACGCTTACTCCTTACCCAGCTCCTGACGCTTCAGGAGCCACGAACGGTTGGGGGATGACCCGGCAGGCTGCGCGGACAACAAACGACTGCAAGAGCCTCCAACCGGAAGGCTCTTTTTGTGTGGGCGGGCATGGGGTACGCAGGACGAACTGAGAAGCAAGGGGGCAGACAGCATGACAAACACTCTGACCGATCGAGTGGCAGTGTTTGATACGACACTCCGCGATGGTGAACAGTCGCCGGGGGCGGCTCTCAACGTCAACGAAAAGATCGAGATCGCCCACACCCTGGAAGAGATGGGCGTCGACATCATCGAGGCCGGTTTTCCTATCTCATCACCGGGCGACTTTCGGGCGGTACAACGGATCTCGCGCGAGATCCGCCATTGCACGATCTGCGGCTTGACACGGGCCAATCCCAAAGACATTGATGCCGCCGCGGAAGCGCTGGCGGACGCGGCCCGACCCCGCATCCACACCGGACTCGGTGTGTCCGATGTCCACATCCTGCACAAGCTGCGCACGACACGCGAGGAAGCGCTGGAGATGGGGGTGGCAGCGGTCCGCTACGCCAAAAAGTTTGTAGAGGACGTGCAATACTACACCGAGGACGCCGGGCGAGCCGAGCCAGCATACTTGTACCAGGTATTGGAAGCGGTTATCGCTGCCGGCGCGACGGTGGTCAATATCCCGGACACGACCGGCTATACGACGCCAGAGGAGTTTGGCGCCCTGATCGGCGGCATCGTCGACAATGTGGCCAACATTGACCGGGCGACCATTTCGGTCCACTGCCACAACGACCTGGGGATGGCTACGGCCAACACCCTGGCCGCGGTGCGGCAGGGCGCACGCCAGGTCGAGGTCACAGTCAATGGCATTGGCGAGCGGGCCGGCAACTGCTCGTTGGAAGAAATCGTCATGGCCCTCCACACCCGGCGCGACCAATTCAAGGCCGGCACCGGCATTGAGGCCCGGCGCATCTACCCCGTGAGCCGCTTGGTCAGCCAGCTGACCGGGATTCCAGTGCAACCCAACAAAGCCATTGTTGGCTCCAACGCCTTTGCCCACTCGTCGGGCATCCACCAAGACGGCGTATTGAAGGAACGCACCACGTACGAGATCATCAACCCGCGCGACGTCGGCGTGCCCGACTCGGAGATCGTGTTGTCGGCGCGATCCGGACGTGCCGGGCTGCGCCATCGCCTAGCAGAACTAGGCTACACCCTCGACCAGGAACAGTTCGAGAAGGTCTACGGACGGTTCCTGGAGGTCGCCGACAAGAAAAAGACAGTGGACACACGCGACCTGGAGGCCATCGTAGCGGACGAGGTGCAGATGTTCTTTGAAGAAACCTACCGTCTGACACACGTCCAGGTCTCGTGCGGTGACCATAGCGTGCCTACGGCCACCGTCTGCATCCAGGGGCCGGATGGCGAACAGTGGTGCGATGCCGACCATGGTACCGGCCCTGTGGATGCCGTGTACCGGGCCATCAACCGCGTCATTGGCGAACCCAACGAGTTGATCGAGTTCTCGATCCAGGCCGTGACCGAAGGCATCGACGCTGTGGGCCGGGTAACGATCCGCATCCAGGCCGAGGAGCCGGTCAAGGACAACGGCGTCGAGCGCAAAGTATTCAGTGGTCGCTCATCGGACAATGACATCGTCGTGGCCAGCGCCCGGGCATACATGTACGCTTTGAACCGCCTCATCGCTGCCCGCCGCGAGGCCGAGCGGCAGTCGAATGGCCGGGCTGTACACACACAACAGACAGACACATAGGAGATTCAACTGTGCCGGTTGGTGAAAACACGGGCTGACCAGAAGGGGCATGGGTGTTGCGGCGGGAGGGTACAGCTCTCTCGTCCACAGATCCAATGCACGCGCCACAGGAGGAAACAGAATGGGCAAGACGATAGCGGAAAAAATCCTGGCCGCCCATACCGGGCAGCCAGAGGTCCGGGCAGGCCAGTTCGTGGAAGCAGCGGTCGATATAGTGCTCAGCAACGACATCACTGCGCCGATTGCCATCCGCGAGTTCGAGAACTTGGGCGCCAAGGAGGTCTTTGACCGGAACCGGGTGGTGATGGTCGCGGATCACTTTGCACCCAACAAGGATATCCGCTCGGCGGAGAACTGCCGCGAAATGCGAATGTTCGCCCGCCGGCACGAGTTGATCAATCACTTTGATGTCGGGCGCATGGGGATCGAACACGCTTTGCTGCCCGAGCAGGGCCTGGTGGTACCGGGCGATGTGGTGGTGGGCGCTGACTCGCACACCTGCACCTACGGAGCGCTGGGCGCCTTTGCCACCGGCATGGGCAGCACGGACATTGCAGTAGCCATGGCCACTGGACGCATCTGGATGCGCGTGCCAGAGACGATCCGCATCAACTATCACGGGCAGCTACAGCCCTGGGTTGGCGGCAAGGACCTCATCTTGTACACCATCGGCCAGATCGGCGTAAGCGGTGCACGTTACAAGGCTATCGAGTTCGCTGGACCGACCGTGGACGCGCTGCCGATGACGGGACGCTTCACCATGGCCAACATGGCCATCGAAGCAGGGGGCAAGACAGGCCTCTTTGCCGTGGATGATACCACCCGCGCCTATCTGGACGGGCGGGCCGCCCGCGCTTTTAGCACCTTTGAGGCCGACCCCGACGCTGGATATGTGCAGGTCATCGACATCGATGCCAGCCAGATCGCACCCCAGGTCGCCTTTCCGCACTTGCCCGAGAATGCCAGACCCGCGAGCCAGGCTGGCGCGGTGGCGATCGACCAGGTCGTCATCGGCTCATGCACCAACGGATGGCTCGACGATTTGCGGGTGGCCGCCCAAATCCTGCGCGGACAGCAGGTGCACGCCAATGTGCGCTGCATCATCATCCCCGCCACCCAGCAGATCTACCTGGATGCTATGCGCGAGGGACTCGTGGAGGCCTTTGTCGAAGCCGGTGCCGTCTTTAGCACACCCACCTGCGGTCCGTGCCTGGGCGGTCATATGGGGGTCCTGGCCGCCGGCGAGCGAGCGGTGAGCACGACCAACCGCAATTTCCGGGGCCGCATGGGCCATCCCCAGAGCCAAGTATACCTGGCCGGACCGGCTGTGGCGGCTGCTTCGGCCGTGGCTGGCCGCATTGCTGAACCAGGGGAGGTAGGGGCATGATCCAGGGCGGCAAGATTTGGAAGTACGGCGACAATGTGGATACGGATGTCATCATCCCGGCCCGCTATCTGAGCATGAGCACCCCGGAAGAGCTTGCGCCCCACTGCATGGAGGATTTGGACAAGACCTTTGCTGCAAAAGTCCAGCCCGGGGACGTAATCGTCGCTGGGGAGAGCTTTGGCAGCGGCTCTTCACGCGAGCACGCCGCCTTGGCCATCAAGGGCGCCGGCATCAGTTGCGTCATTGCCCGCAGCTTTGCCCGCATCTTTTACCGCAACGCCATCAACGTCGGCTTGCCCATCCTGGAGTGCCCCGAGGCAGTAGATCATGTGAGGGAAGGTGACCAACTGGAGATCGATCTCGAAGGTGGACAGATCTTGAACCGGACCCAGGGTGAGAGCTATCAGGCCGAGCCCTATCCCCCGTTCATGCTGGAAATCATCCGGGCTGGCGGGCTGGTGCCCTATACCAAGCAGCGGATGCCTTCGGCAAGCGGCGGCACATAGCCTGTCGGTTAGGTAGCCCCTGGTGCTGTTCCTATAGGACCTGGTCCACCTGGGCGGAACACGCCCGGCGCCACCGGGGATTCAGGATAGACCTCGAACGACGGGGGCACGAGACTCAACAAGGATGACGAACTAGATGAACACAGACACAAATGAACGATCGTACCGAGTCGCTGTACTACCTGGAGACGGCATTGGCGCTGAGGTGACGGCCGAGGCGGTGAAGGTCCTACAGGCCGTCGGTGAACGCTTTGGACACCGGTTCAGCGTCGACCACGGGCTGGTCGGCGGCGTAGCCATTGATGCCACTGGCGAACCCCTGCCGCAAGCGACGCTGGACATGAGCCGGGCGGCAGACGCCGTGCTTTTCGGCGCTGTGGGTGATCCCAAGTATGATGACCCCCAGGCCAGTGTGCGCCCGGAACAGGCCCTATTGGGCATACGCCAGGCGCTGGGGCTCTTTGCCAACCTGCGGCCCGTCTGGGTGCATCCCGCACTGGCCAACGCATCCCCCCTGCGGCCTGAACTGGTCCAAGGCGTGGACCTCATCGTTGTACGGGAGCTAACGGGCGGCATCTATTTCGGAGAACCTCGCGTCGAGGGTCGTGAGCGGGCCATCGACACCATGGTCTATACACGCCCCGAGGTGGAGCGCATCGCCCACGTCGCTTTCCGCATCGCCCGCGGACGGCGGGGAAAAGTCACGTCGGTTGACAAAGCCAACGTGCTGGCCTGTTCACGGCTGTGGCGGGAAACGGTGCAGGAGGTGGCGCAAGCCTACCCTGACGTCATGCTGGAGCACCTGTTGGTGGATGCCACCACGATGCACCTCATCAAGCGCCCGCGCGACTTTGACGTGATCCTGACCGGCAACCAATTTGGCGATATCCTGAGCGACGAGACCTCGGTCCTGGCCGGATCGATGGGGATGCTGCCCTCGGCGTCGTTGGGTGAGGGCCGGTTTGGACTGTATGAGCCGATCCACGGATCGGCGCCGGACATTGCCGGACAGGGCATCGCCAACCCACTAGCCGCCATCCTGAGCGTGGCTATGATGTTGCGCCACTCACTCGACCTGGAGACCGAGGCAAGCGCTGTGGAAACTGCCGTGGCGGCTGTCCTCGACGCGGGTCACCGGACGGTCGACTTGGCCGATGGCGGCACAACCCCGGTGACGACCCCACAGATGGGCGACCTGGTGGTTTCGGCGCTGCAGTCAAGTGGTGCATAGAGCTAGAGAATAGTGCGAGCAGAAATCTGATTGTCAAGGAACTCTAACACAAGGAGGAAGCAAGATGTCGACAGAGACACCCGCCAAGATTTGGTTTGATGGCCAACTGATCCCCTACGCTGAAGCCACAGTGCACGTATCGGCCCACGCTCTGCATTATGGCTCCAGTGTTTTCGAAGGCATCCGGGCCTACGCCAGCGATGAGGGGCCAGCCATCTTTCGCCTGGAGCCGCACACCAACCGCTTGTTCAATTCGGCCAAGATCTATCGCATGGAGATTCCGTACACCAAGAAGGAGATCAACGAGGCCATCCAGGACACAGTCCGGGCCAACGGGCACCGTTCCTGCTATATCCGTCCCCTGGTGTTCCGTGGTAGTGCTAGCCTGGCCGTCAATCCGCTCCCGTGCCCGGTTCACACCATCGTCATGACCATGGAATGGGGCGCCTATCTGGGCGCGGAGGCCATTGAACAGGGCGTTGACGTCGGCGTGAGCTCTTGGGGACGAATGGCACACAATACTTTTCCCGCAGCAGCCAAGATCGGAGGGCAGTACATCAACTCGCAACTGATCGTCATGGAAGCGAACCAGCACGGGTACACCGAAGGGATTGCGTTGGATGCCAGCGGCTATGTCAGTGAGGGCAGTGGCGAAAACATCTTTGTTGTAAGCGACGGCCGTATTGTCACTCCCCCGCTTGCTTCTTCCATCTTGCACGGCATCACCCGCGATTGTGTCATCACCCTAGCCCGGGATCTGGGCTACGAGGTGCTAGAGCAGCGGATCCCTCGCGAGTTTCTGTACATCGCCGACGAGGTCTTTTTCACGGGCACAGCCGCCGAGGTGACCCCCATCCGGTCTATCGACGGCATCCCCATCGGCGCGGGCCGGCGCGGCCCGGTGACGGAACGGCTGCAATCCGAGTTCTTTGACATTGTCGCGGGACGCATCCCCGACCGGCACCAGTGGCTGACAGTCGTACCGCCAGCATAGCACCAAGAGTTATGTCTAATTGAAAAGGCCAGCGCCCTATTGGGGGCGCTGGCTTCTCATAGAGACACCATTTGGATATCGGAGAATCCTTTTGCAGACCAACTCACCCTTCACCCTCTGGTTTCTCCATTAGAGCCATCCAGAGAATGAACTCAGCTGCCAACCCGCTCGTGGATCTCAATGCGACGCTTGGCCAGCTCGGCGACAAAGATATCGGGATCGATGGCGGCCTCGGGTGGCACCACACCTTGCACCCGGACATCACCGCGGGCGATCATCTGGGCGCCGATGCTGAGCGGGATAGCAATGTTCTTGTAGTAGGCCGCTGTACCACCCCACTCTTCCTGGCCCGGATGGCGGTTCCAATAGGTATACGTTCTCTCCAGGCCATCCTTCCTGCCCGATACCTCCACAACCAAGCCATAGGCCCATAAAGGCGTCTCTTTGCTTTCTGGTAGGGCCAGCAGGATCTCGTACATCATCTCAAACGCCGTGGTTTCGATGCCCTTGACAGTGATGGATTCCTCGCTGTAGAGGCCCGATTCGAGCATGGCTTTGGCCAAGCGCATGGCGTGCGGTGGGAAACAGCCGTGGACCGATACGCTCTTGGCCCCCAGACTGAGTGGCATGGTGCGCGTCTCGGGATGCGGGATGTAGCAGACCTCCTGCTCGCCGATGGGACCCGGAAAGTCCACAATCTTGAGCCCTTCAAAGGGTCCCGCCCGGTGGAACTCACCATTGCGGTAGTAGAGCCTCTCTTCAGTCTCGGGATGAAACTCCCACAAGAAAGTGATCAGTAATCCTGGGGAGGGAGCCGGGCAACGAAAGGCGGCAAAATTGATCTGGATTTCGTCCACCTCATCTAGCTGGTCGGCACCGCGGCGGGCCATAACGTTGGTGATGCCCGGCGTGGCGCCCATGCCGGGGATGAACACAATGCCCTTTTCCTGGGCGGCTTGGTGATAGGCCCACTGGTCCTCCTCCGTAGACACATCCAAACCGGGGACGCCCGCTTCAACGCAGGCCTGGGTCACAGCCAGATCGTACTTCCACGGCAGGCCGTTCAGGATCACATCAAACTCTTTGAAGATGCCTACCATGCGTTCATAGTCCCCTGCATCCACCTTGCGCACGCGGAGACGCGGATCGCCGATCTCGGCGGCCAACTTCTCGGCGGCAGCGACGTCATAGTCACCGATGACGATCTGGTCAAAGTCGGAGAAGGCAGCCAGGTCACGCGTTGCATGCTGGCACACGGCACCCGCTCCACCCAGGGATAGCACATTCATGGTTTCCTCCTTATGGACAGACTATCGATCGAGCAAGGATTATTCGCAGCACCCCCCAACCGCTGCTAGACGGGCTCCTCCCGTCCAAGGCGACCACCCAAGCGGTACGCTTTATCCATCGCATCTTGGTCCTTCTGGATCTCGCCGGCATCCGAGGCGCAGCCGTACACAAACCCGACAATGTGCGCCGGGATGTAGTCGAACGCATCTTGGAACGTACGGATGGCATTGATAGCTCCCGAATCAAAAGGATCGTCGCCGCCATAGGTCAAAACGACCCCGATACGCTTGCCCGCCAGCCCGTGACCGTTGACCCCTTCCTCACTCCCCCCCAGCGCGTAGCAGCGGTCCATAAACAGCTTCATCTGGGCCGAAACCGTGAACCAATAGATGGGACTGGCATAGACAATGGCATCCGCCTGACGGATAAGCGGGTACAGCGTCTGCATCTCATCATCGATGATGCAGTCCACATCCGCTCCGGCCTGGCACGAATCGCAGGCGTCGCATGGTTGGATGTCCATACCATGCAGGTACACACTCTCTACATGAGCACCCGCCGCCCGGGCACCGGCGGCGACCTGCTCGGCAAGGACGGCGCTGTTTCCCCGCTCTCTAGGACTCCCCTTGACAACCAACACTCTACTCATACTCTATCCTTCTCCGCACTATGTGTTTCATCTCGAGCGACTACACACGCCCCCGCATCCCGCTCGGGGCGATAGCCAGATGCCTCGGGCAGCAGAGGGCTCGACAGCAACCACCGTGCAAGTGATCCGCGCGACTAGATTTGGCACCTACACTTCCGCCGCGCGATGTTGGATGCGCTCCAGCTCGCGCTCGGTATCTGGGTCAAAGGACAAGGGCTGGTGCGCTGCTAGAATCTCGTCTACCCGTTGGCGCGCGGACTCCAACAGTCGAGGCCGCCCTGCGGCTTCCCACTTTTCAAAACTATCGTGCACCCCGAACGTGCTGATGTACCAGCCTTCACTGCGGATGAGATCTATAGTAGAAGGCTCAACCAAAAAGTGACCCCCTGGCCCAGCGCTGCGGATCACATCTTCTAGCCACAACTCATCGCGTGTCGCAATTCCGTCGCGCGCTCGCCTGCTCATGCGATACATCTCGACGTCGATCAGCAGCTGCCCCAAGCTCAGGATCATCGAGCCGCCCAGCAGGCCCGGTCCCACCAGAATGTCAGGACAGGCTAGGGTAGTGAGCAGGCCATTGAGCGCCCGCTCGTATCCAGCCTGGATGCCCGGTACCCACTGGTCTGTGCCAATGCCCGAAGACTCGGCCGGCAGATCGTAGTAGCGAGCCATCTCGGTCGTGGCCACCCCTCCCAGTCCTCCAGCAATGGCACCACCACTGTAGCGGCCGGAGCGCGGATCCATCGTGGCAATGCAGGGAGCATAGATAACCGGCGTGCCTGGCGCGGCCGCCTGCAGCAGACAGAGGGCAGCCAGAACTTCACAGTTGGCCACGAGGACCGTCGAGATCAAGCTGGCCGGCGCCGTGGCGCCTCGCAGCGGCATGGGCATAATGGCCACCGGGATATCCCAGCCGGCAAGCGCCAGGTACGCATCCGTATGTGGACCTTCAATGATCAGGGGGGATTGCGGGCACAGCAAGAAGGACAGAGGATGCCGGCGGCGAATCGTTTCCCTATCACCAAAAACCACCTGCAGTACCTCCAGCAGCCAAGGTGCCTGCTCAGGCCGGCTGATCGGCTCCTGCACATGCTTGGAAAAGTTGCGAAACAGAGTACAGAGCAAAGAGACAAAGTCCGCCATCGAGTCGCCACTGTCACTGGCATCGACCATTCGCCAATAGACCCCGATCTCGTCGAGGGCATCAATCAGACGGGTGGCTTCGAGCCAATCTTGGAGCGTTCCCAGCCGGCGCCTGTCCGTGCCCCGGTCGAGTACAAAGCGAGCCTCGCCATCGATTAACAGGGTACAGTCACCCGTGTTCATGGACAGATCCCAGTCCGGCCGGCGCGCACCCAAGACAAATCGCTTTGGTGCTAGCCGCAGAGATTCTTCGACGAGCGCTCGTGGGAAGCGCACGATATGGCTGAGCGCGTCCACCTCCGCTCCGGCCGCCAGAAGGTGCTCACGACCGAGGGACGAATCCACCCGCACCCCAGTCCTGGACAGAATATGCAACGTGCGCTCATGGACTTGGGCGCGTTCGTCGGCAGTCAGCACTTGTACATGCATCTTCACAATCGGCTCCTCGGGGACAGGGGACAAGTCTGCTTGCCCATGCCGTTATTGTTCTTGCTCTGCGGCCCTCAAGATGCGATCCAGCTCCGTAATCTGTTCATCTGCCAATGGAGGCGGATGGTAGTTCTCCAAGATCCAGTCTGTCTTCTCACGTGC
>JASFOV010000034.1:0-15773 GCA_050116355.1 Anaerolineae bacterium | reverse complement strand
GAGTTGGAAGAGGGACAAGCCTGTGCCTGGCAGACTGTGGCCGCCTTTGCCGGCCCCACCGATCTGTTCATCTATCCTGGGTATTCGTTCCATGTGGTTGATGTGATGCTCACCAACTTTCACCTGCCGCGCAGCACTCTGTTGGTGCTGGTTTCAGCCTTTGCTGGACGGGAACTGATCAGCCGTGCGTACCAGATAGCCATTCAGGAGCGGTACCGTTTCTTCTCTTTTGGTGATGCAATGCTGCTCCTTTGAGACGTGCTCCACACGCCACCGTGTGTCACCGCCGCAAAAGAGTCGCCAGCAATGCGACGGACGCCAGCGCAAAGAGTGTATAGCTCACCACGTCGCCACCATTCACAACATAGGTTGCCACAGCGGCCAGGAGCAGGGCAGCAAAGACCACGGCTGCGGTCAGTTGGTTGACAGCCGACTCGACCCGGCGAACAGCACGCATCGCTTCCGGGGACCAAGTGGTCTGCACGGAAAGCTCACCGCGCAACGCTTCGCCAAAGAATCGATCGGCTTGGCCTGGTAGCGAGAGTGCTAGCCGCACTCCCTTTTCCAACTCGCCCAACATGCCGCGCCAATCGCGCCGGGCTTCCTCGATCACCATCTGCCGGGCAAAAGGTTCCACAGACTGCCACATATCGAAATCGGGATCCAGCGAGGAAGCCATGCCAAAGAGGATAGAGATGGCGCGGCCTACAAACAGCAGGTTGACTGGAAACTGGAACGGCATTTCGTACAAGATGTCACGATATTCGCGGGCCAGATCCTGCCACTCGCCCATGGCCTGTTCCCGGGCTTGGCGCATCGTTAGCCCCGAATACCTGTCCAACAAGTCGCCTTCCACTTGTTCCAATCGCTCGAGGTCGGCGCCAGGTAACAGGAATCCGGCGTCCTGGAAGGCGCGCACCATCCGGGTTACATCTCGCGTGGCGAAAGCTGTGAGGTAGTTGCGCAGCTGTTTGCCTAAACCTTCGGGAATGGTAGCCACCATGCCAAAGTCCACAAAGACTAGCCGAAAGGGACGGGGTTGGCCCGGCGTTGGCAGCAGGGGCTGGACGAATAGGTTGCCGGGATGGGGGTCGGCGTGGACGAAATTGTGGATAAAAACCTGCTGGAGATACGTGTCGAATAGCTGCCTGGCGACCTCCTTGCGATCGACGCCGGCTGCCTCCAAGGCCTCAAAATCGCCGATCTTGATGCCAACCATGTTCTCCATGATCAGCACCCGATCTGTGGAGGTTTCGGTGTAGATGTGAGGAATGCGCACCCCCGCATCTTGGGCAAAATTCTCAGCAAATCGCTCGGCATTCTCGCCTTCGGCGCAGAAGTCCAGTTCGGCGCGCGTTGTCCGGCTGAATTCCGCATACAGGCGATCCAAATCCACCCGACGGCTAATGGGCCGGTAACGCTTGAGCATGCGCATGGCTGTGCCAAGGGCCTGCAGGTCGGTCTCGACGATCGATTCGATCCCAGGGCGCTGGATCTTGACGGCCACATCGTCGCCAGTGAGTAACCGGGCGCGATGGACCTGGGCCAGTGAGGCGGCTGCCTCCGCTGTGGGACTGAACCAGCGGAAAATATGGCCCAGTGGCTGCCCATATTCGCGTTCGATCAAGTCCTGGATCTTGTCCAAGTTTTCCGCTGGTACCTCGTCCTGAAGCCCAGCCAGCTCGTTGGTGACCACGGGCGGCAAGACGTCCACGCGAACGCTCAGGAACTGCCCTAGCTTGATCAGCACCCCACCCAAATCGATGGCTAGCACCCGGTAGCGCTGTGCAATGCGCTGCCAGCGTTCGGTGGCGGAACGTTCCACAAACCGCTGCCCCAAAATCCTGCGCAGGACAAGTTCCCACAGAATGAAGTGGGCAAAAACACCGGTGAAAAAGCGAACGATACGCCGGTACCGCCGTCGATCAATTGTCACGCTGGCTGGTGGTGTGTCCGTCATGTGTCAAGGCTCCAGGCCCGAGATCCTGTCAGAGACAGACCGACTTCTATTCGGTGATATCAGCCACATGTCCCTTCACAGCGCGGAGGAGATCCTCCGTGTTGAGTTCCAATCCTGCATCGTGTCGCCCGGCGCTTATGCTTATCCGCGCTTCTTCGAGAATATGGTCATCTATGTAGACCGGCAGATCCTTGCGCCGTAGACCCAGGGGCGCTACCGCGCCAATTTGGTAGCCGGTAATGCGCGGCACATCAGACTCAGGCGCCAGGTCTATCGATTTGACGTCGAGCATGCGGGCCAGCTTTTTCAGACTCAGCCGCTGATCACCCCGCACTAGGGCAACGACGTGTTGGCGGTCGGGGCGGCGCAACAGGAGGGTTTTCACCACCTGGCGTGTAGGCACTCCTCGTTCTGCGGCGGCCTCTTCTACATTCTTGGCCTTATGGGCTTGGACCAGGAGCCGGAATGGGATGTCGTTGGCTTCCAATTCGCGAATCGCGTGTGTTCGGATCCTGCTCATCTGTTGTCTATCCCTTGGTCTATGGGCTGGGGCAAACTCGAAAGCCACTCTTGCGTGGCGCGCGGTGATGCAAGGTGCACTACGCGCAGGTGCGCGTACCTGGGCTGGCGAAAGAGGATAGGGTACTCGCGCCGTCTGCGCCGGTAGGTTTTTAGGGCATAGAGGACGATCGAGTCTCGGCTAGAAAGGGCCCGACTCAATTGCTCTTGGTTGTTGTCCCACAGCACCTCGTGTCGAAGCGATCGCCGGATGGTCCGCCGCGTCACCCGGCTCAGTACCAAGGGCAACGAATAATCCAGCCACACGACGGTATCCGCCTTCCCCCAGGTGAGGTCGCGCAGTTCGCTGTAATTGCCATCCGTTGTCCATGCCTCACCGCTGAGCGCTTGGGCGACGCGGCGATGAAAGATCTCTTTCGGCGCAGGTGTCCAGTTTGCTTCCCAGTGCAGCGAATCCAGTTCAATATGGGGGACGTCCAGTTGTGCAGCAAGCGTTCGTGCCAGCGTCGTCTTGCCTGCCCCCGTTGTGCCTACCACTGCGATGCGGCGAGGCAAACGCTCATTCCCCATGCGCCATGCTTTCCTCTTCCAACAAGCGGGCAACCAGCGCTTTCTCTTCCTCTCTGCTCTGGATCTTGCCGTCCAGACGGGCGTCGCGGACGGCATTGAGCAGCTGGCTGAACAGGGGTGAAGGCTTGAGCCCCATGTCCATCAGGTAGGTGCCATCCACCAGTGGCTTCACATGGCGGAGTTCCGTCTCGTAAAGCCAGAGGCGCTGCTGCACGCGCGCCGATCCGGTGCAGATCCAAAGGATCAGGCGTGATGCCGTGCTGCTATGGCGCAGGAGCGCAGCAAGCTCATGGTTCTTGAGATTGGGCCGGTTCAATTCCGTCTCGGACTCTTGTAGATCGAATACCTGACCAATTAGGTTCAGGTCGTCGCGAAAGATCTTGAGACGTCTGGCAAAGGACTGTAGCTGAGCCCGTGAGAGATGGTGCGTAAGCAACGCCAGGTATAGGGACGGTGCGGGACGTCCCGTCTCTGTCGTGGGGACGTCCCACGATCCCTCTTTGACTATGTCACGCAGCTGCCCAAACCGCTCCCAAACTTTGTCCATGCCGGTTAGGCGTTCATCGATCTGGGTCAGTACTCCTAGCTCAGCGAGCCGGGCAAGAGCATCCTCCGGTTCGCGCTCGCGCAGAATGAGGTATAGTTCGTGGCGGATCCGTTCTCCGGATACACGCGCCATCATCGGTAGGGCGTTGTCGATCAGTTCTGCCGTCCTGGGTTCGATCTCAAAGTCCAAGCGCTGCTCGAGGCGGGCCGCACGCATGATACGAGTGGGGTCCTCGATAAGGCTGAGGCTATGCAGCACCCGGATCAAGCCGTCTCGGAGATCCTGCTCGCCGCCATAGAAGTCCAGAAGACGGCCATAGTGTCCCGAATCCAGACGGATAGCGAGTGTGTTGATCGTAAAATCACGGCGGTGGAGGTCGGCCTTGATGGAACTCCGCTCCACTTCGGGAAGGGCGGCTGAATGAGCATAGAACTCCATCCGAGCCGTGGCGAAATCCAGGGCGGGGATCCCAAATTCATCTTCACGCCCCTCAAGCATGATCTTGGCCGTTCTGAATCGCTGATGGCTTCGAGTCCGGGCACCTATCCGGCGTCCCAAGCGTCGGGCCAGTTTGATCGCGTCACCCTCTACCACCAGATCCAGATCCAGATTTGGCTCCCCAAGCAACAAATCGCGGACAAATCCGCCCACCACGTACAGAGCATAGTCCATCTGCTGGGCCAGTTCACTCGCTTGCCACAGTACCTCAAGTAGAGGGTCGGGTAGGGCATTTTCCAGTCTGGCCGCGATCTCGCGCCGGCGCGGCCGCGGGCGGGTGGGCGATGCCCACAGTTTGATCAGATCGGTGCGGGTGACCACCCCGACAATGGAATCTTCGCTGACCACCGGTACCTGGCCCACTCCGAACTGGGTCATCACCTGCTGTAGCCGCTCTACCGAGTCTTGGGGCCTCACATAGATCTCGCCCTTGGTCATGTAATGGCTGACCGGCATGTTGCCCAGTCGCAGCCGCCGTGCCCGGTCGATCTCCCGTCGGGAGAGAATACCTACGATCTCCCCGTTGTCCACAATAGGATACCCTTCAAAGCCATACTTGAGCATCTCTTCAGCGGCTTGATCGACACTGATGTCCGGCGCAAGGGTGTGGACCCCGTAGGACATGATCTGATCCACGGTCTTGATGGGGTGGATGTGCCGTTCCAAAAAAGCGAGCAGGTGCTGGCGCGCGTCTTGTAGGTTCTGATCGCGGATAAGGGCAGCTGCCGCGTGGGAATGTCCGCCACCCCCAAAATGGTCGGCAATGTGCCCGACGTCAACGGCTTCGGTTGTGGACCGGGCCACCAACTGCAAATGCTCGCCCAGATCAACCAACAGAAACAGCCCGGCCGGATCGTATAGGTCGCGGATTTTGTGTGCCAGCGTCGAAATCTCCTCGACATAGCCTTCAGCGGTTGCCGTGGCAACCACGACCGTATGTCCAGAAAAATCGAATACCTCGGCACTGTCCAGAAGCGCATTGTACAGGGCCAACTGCTGATCGGTCAGTGAATGGTGCAGAAACTCGCTTACAACGGTCAGATTGGCCCCCTGTTCGGCCAGCCACGCCGCACATCGCAGGTCGCGTGCCGTTGTCGTGGGGTAGGCCAGCGAACCTGTGTCCTCGTAAATGCCCAGAGCCAACAGAGTGGCCTCGACACGGGTGACGGATATGCGTGCTGCGATGATCCGTTCCAATAGCAGCGTAACGGTTGCCCCTACCTCCTCGCCGGTGTAGCTCCATCCAGCAGGCAGATCGCGCCCAAGGGGATGGTGATCGATGATCTGGACAATGGTATCATCCGTCATGCCTTTGGGGGTAACGAGCGTCTGGGTGTCGACCAGGAAGATGCGTTCTACTTCCATGCGGCGGGGCAGGTCTTCGTAGCGAACATACGGCAGCTCGTCCCAATAGAGCGTGAGAAAGTCACGCAGGTTGCGGTTGGGACGGCGCGGCAAAACCGGCCTGGCTTGCGGGTAGAGTTTCCAAGTAGCAAGTTGTGCGGCCAGGCCATCAAAGTCAGTATTCTCATGGGTGAGGATCAATTGCTCGCCCATGCTTCCCCTCCTGGGAACTGATTATACCACACAATCAACCTAGCGAACAAGCAGTGTGCAGCGGCCCGGCAGCAGTGAAAAGCGCATCGCCCTCAAGGCGATGCGCTTGCCGAGCCCCTGACTTGAGCCTGGAGATTACTCGTATTCGTATTCCTCCTCGTTTTCATACTCATACTCATATTCGTCCTCGTCATCAAAATCGTCTTCGTAATAGTCGTCCGTGTCATCATCAGAGGCCGTCCCGGTAATCATCATCACTGCACCCAGCACTACAAACAACAGGGCGAGCATCCCTCCACAGCACATAGGTCCCTGGGCTAGGAGCATATATAGAGTCTGATTCTCGCTCACCAGAGGCCAGGTGCCGATCCAATCCCAATACAACCAGGAGGCGGGGGTTGGAATATCGAAGGCAATGCTGACGATTGAGTAGACGCTGCTGACCAGATAGGGCAACAGACAGATGGCCAGTGCCAGGGCTAGCCAGGCAACTATGCAGCCTAGGCCACATCCTCGTCGTTCCATTGAATTGCTCCTCATTCGTCCGAACCGGCGCCAACCATTGCCGGTCCGGTCACCAAATCCGGTCGCTTCTCAGCTACGTCCGCATAGACCCCACGGTACTGGGGAGGAAGCATGGCGGCCAGATGGTACATGATCTCTTCCGTAAAGGCCCGGATCTGATCCGTCGTTGCCTTGCCCTCGACAGCGGGCGGCTCGAGCGGCGGGCCAAAGACAACCCGGATCTTGGCGCGTCGGAGGCGCCAGAGGGAAGGAAAGACCTCTCGCTGACCGGTGATGACCACCGGCACGACCGGCGCCCGGACCCGAGTGGCCATATAGGCCGCGCCGCCGCGCCCGCGCTGCAGAGCGCCAGTCTTGCTGCGCGTTCCTTCGGGGGCCAACCCCAGTACGCCCCCCTCCTTCAGGACTTCCAGTGCCGCACGCAGTGCTTTGCGGTCCACCTCGCCTCGCTGTACAAAGATGGCGTCCAGAGAGCGGAAGAAGGGGCCCAAGAGCCAGTGAACCTCCCACTTTTCTGCGGCAAAGACGTGCACCCGGTAGGGAAGGACTACGCCCAATACGGGCGGATCTAGCCAATGCAAATGGTTAACCGCTACCAGGTACGGCCCCCTATCTGGCAAATGTTCTAACCCCTCAATCTCCAGACGGCTCAGCAGACGGAGCACAAAGCCAATGACAGCACGCACAAACCGGTACCAAAGGGACATCTCCAATGGGTTCGAGGCTCTGTCATTGGTGCTATGGTCGCCGTTGTTCATCTCCAGCCTTATCCTCCGTCCAGTATCTGTCAGCCACAACACCGCGCGCAGGTGCAAGATGCGCGGCTAGCCCATCACCCCACTCAAGGCGTCGGTGTGCCAGTGGGGGTCTCGGTGGCTCTAGGCATCTGGTAGCCAACCCACCAGCCCTGAACCTGAACTTCGTGACGAGCTACCGGCCCAAGCGGTGTTATGATCACGTCAAAGGGTGCCATCGCCCCCGGTAGAAATAGCTCGGCATCTATGCCAACCGTCCGTGCACCGACGACATGCCCTTGCTCGTCGTATAGGGTCACGACGATGGCTACCCGCTCAGCATCCGCATCGCCTGTGTTGCGCACCTGGCCTCGCACCTGGTAGTTGTGCTCGCCCTCTCCCTCGAGCGAGCCACCCCATTCCTCCACAACTTCGAGATCAGGATAGCGCGGCCCCAGGTGGGTATGAGGCACGCCGCTCAGAATCCGGGTTTGGTATTGGGCAAAGCTAGCCGGCGGCGATGAAAACAGAATGCCGAATGGCGTGCGCCCACCAGGCGCCACAATATCCAATTGTGTAAATGCCGATCCCGAGTCCAGTAGTTCTCCCTGCTCGTTGTGGAGTGAAACTTCTACCTCGACCTCTTCTGCTGGTTCCCCCGACAGGTTAACTACCTCACCTAGTGCCCACAGGCTGTCAACCGGTGTGCGGTGGAAAGCTAGGCCTTGGATCCTGAGGGCCACCGGCGTTGGGGTGGGTACGGTCGTCGGTTCCCCTTCGCCTGGTGCCACCGGGATGGTAAGCTCTTGGCCAATCCGCAGCCGGCGCGGATCGGAGATTCCGTTGGTATCCTGGATAGCCTTGACTGTTACACCAAATTCGCGGCCGATAGCCAACAATGTGTCGCCTTGCTTGACCCGATAGATTACGGGTGTTGGCGTGGCAGTTGGTGTTGGTGTATCCGAGGGGGTGGCCGGCACAGGTGTAAAGGTCGCCCGGCGTGTAGCCGTTGGCCTAGGAGTATCGGTGGGGGTAGCCGAAACCCCGACTACCACTGTCGGTGTTGGGGGCTCAATCAGGCGGCCGCACCCGGCTAGTACCAGGGTTGTCAGGGCTAGTAGCCAAGCCACGGGCACGAGCTTTCGCACGGCGATTCCCCACGCGATATTCGTTGCTCTCAATGATCCTCTCTCCGAGCCTGCTGTTGCGGCGGCGAGGCGAATTGTAGCAAAAGAGAAGAGATAAGTCAAACGCTGTTCGACTGGGCTCGACCCTGCTCCTGGGAAGGGACGATGGGCTAGACTGAGAGAGAGGTGGAGAAGCTGGCCAAGCGGGTTCAGTCTTAAGGTGGTCAACAGCGTTGCGAACCCACTCCATGCCAAAGGGATCCGGCCAGCACCGGGCAAAAGATAAATCAGCGCCGATGGATTCAAGGTGGCAAGGAAAACTAGCTGGCTTCCTGCTCGATGGGCAAGCTGAAACTGAAGGTGCTGCCTTTCCCTATCTCGCTGGCGACCCAAATCTGGCCGCCCATGGCCTCTACGAGTCCCCGGCAGATATAGAGTCCCAGACCTACCCCCTGCCGGCTGTCTTCGGTCAGATAGTAACGGTCAAAGATCCGGGGTAGATGCTTCTGTGCGATTCCCTGTCCTTCGTCTATGACATGGATAACAGCCAGTGGGGGATCGCCGATTTGCCGCGCCCGCACGGTGACCTGCCCCCCTCCGGGTGAATACTTGACCGCATTGCTGAGCAGATTGACCAAAACCTGTTCTACGCGGTCTGGATCGGCATACACCTGCAGGTCCTCCGCTGGCAGGTCGGCCACCAACTCGCAGTCGCCGGCATGCGGTCGGAACCAGCGCAGAGTTTTGTGGATAATTTCGCCCAGATCGAACCGCCGTAGCTGGAGACCCAACTGCTGCGTCTCGATGCGCGAGGCGAATAGTAGATCGTCGATCATGCGCCCCAGATGATCAGCTGCTGCACTGACATTGTTCAAAAAGCGACGGGTCTCGGATTCGTCCAGTGCCACGTCCGGGCTTAGCAAAGTCGTGGCATAGCCCTTGATCAGTGAAAGGGGGGTGCGCAACTCGTGAGATACATTGGCAATGAGCTCAGCCCGCATGCGGTTCAATTCTCGCTGGTGGGAGATATCTCGAAACACCATCACAATACGGGTTAACTCGCCGTCATCGTCCCGGATCAGGCCATAGCTCGTTTCAACTGGGATCCGTTGCCCATCGCGAGTCGTAAGCTGGTACTCGAGAAATGCCCGATCATCGCCGTATTGCTCGGTGTCCAGCGGACAGACGACAGGGGCGACATCAACGTCACCGCCCTCATCAAACTGGCATCCGACGATGTCGCAACAGGGCTGCCCCCGCGCCTCGCGCAGCGTCCAGCCGGTCAACCGCTCCAGGGCCGGGTTCATGTTGACTACCCAGCCTCGTCCATCGACCACCAAGATACCATGTGCCGAAGCCTGGATGACTGTTTCGCTCTCGTGTTTCTCGCGGACCACGGCGTAGAGCAAAGCATTGCGCTCGACAGCCGCCGAGGCATAGTCAGCAAAGCTGGACAGAAGGGCTAGATCTTGATCGCTGAAGGGCTTTCGTTCCCGCCGGATCATGAACCAGACGCCGATGGGCTGGTGGTGCATTTGAAGGGGAACCGCTGCGAATGCCCGCCAGCCGTCCCGGCGTGCCAAATCACGCTGCGTCGCGCGAGGATCCTGCTGCAAGTTCAGACCGCGCAACGGCTCGCCATTCAGCAGCAATCGTCCAGCCAATCCCTCGCCCGGCCGGAAGCGGACCTGGCGCACGACTTCCTCTGGCACACCGCGGGCAACCTGCAATTCCAGGTGCTCGCCCGCGCGATCCAGCAGCCGTAGAAGAGCAACTTCGGCATGAATGACGGCGAGGGCCTGATCGACCATCAAACCTAGCAGGTCATGGAGGTCCAAGCTTGTGGCTGAGGCGTGGGCGATCTCCTGGAAAGCGCGGACAGCCCGTTCTGTTCGGGTTGCTCTTTCTGATTCCATGCGGCCTAGCCCCGCAGCAGATGGTTGGCGGTGGTTATGAGCTCTTTGACGTCAAACGGTTTCTTGACAAATGCGTCGGGGTGATGTTGGGCGATTTCCTCCGCCTCGGCAAAGTCGTAGGCGGTGAGCACGAGGACTGGGAGATCGCTTTCGCTCCGCACCAGTTCTAGAAGGCGAAATCCCGACATCTGGGGGAGGTTCAGATCGAGCACCAACAAGTCGGGTCTTGCCTGGTCGAACACCCGCCACGCAGCTACACCATCGGCGGCCGTCAAAACGCGATAGCCGGCGCTCCGGAAGTTAACCTCTAGGATTTCCAACAGCCCTAGCTCATCCTCTACAATGAGCACTCGAGGTTGCTCTGTCTGTTTCGCTACCATTTCCTACCTACATTTCGGAGGGCGTTCTGCCGCAGCGCCTCTCTCTGATCCGGCTCCATGGCGATCACTTCGCCTACCAAGCGAACCATCTCCCTCAATTCGAACGGTTTAGGCAGGTAGGCGATGGCACCCTGATCCAGCGCCTGCTGAACCTCCGGATAGGTGGTTACCACGCTCAACATGATGACGGGAATGGATGCTGTCTCTGGCTCTCGGCGGAGGCGAGCCAACACATCCAGTCCGCTCATTTTTGGCATTCTCACATCGAGAAGGACGAGGGCTGGTTTCTTTGAGCGTATGGAGGTCAGGGCCTCCTGCCCATCAGTGGCGTCGAGGACCGTGTAGCCCTCCATCTCGAGCATGATTCGCACCAGATTGATCACCTCTGGCTCGTCGTCGGCGATAAGGACCGTATATCCTTTAGTTTTGCTTGCCATCTCCTGCCCCATTCCTCCCGTTTGCGTCCTTTGTCGGAAGCAGCGTTCCTTCGATGGGCTGGGGCGCAACATGCCGGGGCACATCGTGCCCGCGCGCCCAAGCGGACTCGACGAGAGCGTACATACCACCTGATACCAGCGAGTGCCCGCCCATGATCACCGGGACCGGAGCGGTCAGCGCACCCTCTGTGAGATCCCGAACAAAAGCATCGCCGATCTGCGCTGGCTGCCGCAGATCGGAATGGAAACGGTCGGCTGCAGACGGCCAAAGGCCGCGGTGGGCAAAGATCACCCGGTTGTCCAAGAATACGGCTTGGGCCATTGTCCCCAGTGCCTCGAAGAAGCGTTCGATACCGACTGCATCCAAGAAACAGCCCAGCAGGCTACGCACCTCGCCGCGCGCTTGGCGTCCGCTGGCGCGCATCCCTCGTTCCTCAGATAGGATCCGTGTGCTGCAGGCGGTCTCACGTTCCAGATAGCTCCAGGTCGCTGAGCTGACCCGACCTGCCACCAGGATGGTCGCATCCCGGTCGAGCATCAGAGGCAGGGTAGATGCGAGTGCGGTCGTATCCAACTGCAGTCCGGTCAGGCAGGCCTGGGTATGTGGCCCTGCCCCGGGGTGCATCGCCAAGGTCAGGAGATCCACAGGGGTGTCCACGTCGAATTGGGTCGCCCCGTTCCGCGGTAATTCACGGATCGGCAGGCCAATCTCTTCGCCCAATAGCCAGGCCAGTTCATTGTCATTCTCCGGTGGGGGATGTCCCTCAAGGGCAGACGTTGGCCCAAAGGCAACAAAATCGGAAGAATAGAAATTGTTCGTGATCAACAGCGAATCGGAGGCGAGCATCGCGTCTGCAATCGCCGCCATGTCCTGGGCAGGTAGAAGCGGAGCCGCGCCACCGCCAACATAGAGGCAGCGCTCCAGTTCATAATGGGCCATCAGTTCAACCAAGCGTTGCCCAAAGTGGAACGGTTGGCCAGGGACATCCCGGTCTATGTGAATAGACGGCCCTGCTAAGCGTTGCGCCAGAACGTCCGAGTTGGTAGCGACAATGATCGGTCGCAAGTTAGGCACGGTCAATGCCCGCTCTACCAGATCCAGGGTGACCGCCTGGCGCGCCAAGCTCACCATGCGCTCCGGTTCGCTCTGCTCGCTAACCCCTGTCATCACGAGCAGTGGTAGGCTATCTCCGCCCATGTCTCAAATTCTAGCACCGCTGTCTGCTTTTGTCAACGCCGTTGGTCTCAACAGGCTGGATCGCTCTTTGAACCTGAACATGACCGTTCCCTCACGTATGCTAGGGCTCTAGTACGGTGATGAACTGTTCTAGCGCGTTGGCTGCGCCCTCCTCGATCTCACTCACTTCGTTGTTCTCATCCACCAACGCCATTGTCCGCCAGTTCTCGTTGATCCGGTTCGGAATCCAATTGTAGGTGAGCGTGATCTCCTGGTCAGATCCTAGGCCATCCATATCCCAGCCCACCGGTACGACCTCCTCTCCCTCCGGCGCCCAGCGCACGACGAAATGTTGCGCTGCGACCGGTCCGTCGTTCCGGACTTTGATCCGTACTTTGCAGGTTTGTGCCCGGTAGCAGGGATTGGGCTCAAAGAGGATAGACTCCAGCACCAGATCGGGCAGCGCTTCCTGCGGACCCGGGGAGACTGCAACCGTAAGCTCGCGTTCGGTGAGGCCGCCTGCACCTTCCGCAGTCATGACGAACGTAGTAGTGGCAGCCAAGCATACCTCCTGCGAGCCGGGGGTGGCCACCCCGCCAATGTTGTTGTCGATCCTCACTGCCGTGGCATAGTCTACTTTGCCCCAGTCCAGAGTTGTGCATTCAGCAGCCTGGATGCTGGCCGGATTGGCGGTAAAGTAGGCAATGACGGGTTTGGGTTCGGCCCCGGTGGACACAATGAGGGTTGTCTCTGCCTCCGAGGTGCCCGTCTCGTCCTCGGCTGTCAATACATAGGTCGTGGTCTCACCCGGACAGACCTGCTGGTTCCCGGGGGTGGCTACTCCACCAAGATCTGGCTCGATGACCGCCGAGATAGCGTTCTCGACCTTGCCCCATTCCAGATCGGCACAGGCACCCGGCGAAACGATGCTGGGTACTACCCGAAAATACTCGATAAGCGGCCCCTCTGGAGGAAGGACTTCGATCTCAACTTCCGCTTCCGTTGTGCCTCCAGGGCCTCGTGCCAGGAGGGTGTATGTCCTGGTTGCGGAGAGACAGACGTCCACCTTGCCCGAGGGCCCGACGGGACCTACATCGGAGAGAACGACCCGGCCTGCATTCTCCACATCACGCCATGCCAGCCGGACGCACTCCCCTTCTGTGATCGTAGTCTGGCTGGCGTCGAATGTGCCAATGGTGGGCGCCGGGACAGGGGTGTTGGTGGGCGCCAACGTAGGAGGGGAGATGGTAGGCTCCTGGGTGGGTGGGGCGATGGTTGGAATGGCTGTGCTTGTCGGATTGGCTGGCTGGGGCATGTCAGTCGGCGCAGCGGAGGATGCTTCAACTGCCGGACTAGCCTGCGTTGGCGCACCTGTTGTTCCAGCTGGACCTTGAACTATCTGATCGCCTGACTCAATCGCAGGCCAGACCACAAAAAGGCCAAACAGCACGATGATGGCAACTACCGCCACAGCCAAACCAAGGGTCAGCCACGGTATCTCCCGCTGCCCCCCCGCCGCCGCGGGGATGGGCAATCTATCGACCAGGGTATCTTGCTCAGCCAAGTCGGTCATCATCTCGAACCGAAAACGGGTCTGCCCCACCTCTACGATGTCATTGGACTCGAGCACATACAGGCCAGCAAGGCGCTGTCCATTGACAAATGTCCCGTTTGCGCTCCCCAGGTCGCGGATGACCCACTTTCCGCCTTGCATGGCGATTTCGGCATGTTGGCGCGAGACCTGAGGATCGGTCAGTACGATATCTGCATCCTCATGGCGGCCCACGGTCAGCGGCTCTATGCCCAGAGAGTGGATCTGACCGGTGTGAACCTCGACCAGTTGACCGATGCTCATCGCTTTTGTTCTCCTTGCCCTCAGCTTCACAATTAGGCCCGACAGGTTCTTCCCGTGTTCCTGTCCACTGGCCGTGATGCCTTATTTCAACAAAGGCGGGACGAGTATACCACATCCAGCATGCCAGGCCAAATCTCTGTGGCCTGCAACGCAGCCCGGCCGTGCTGTTGTCAGCCAGGGCGTCCTTTGCTACCGTCTCGCAGCGAATGAGTTAGCGTAGGCTTTTGACCGATTTGAAACTTTTCAGCGGGCCGAGCGTATTGGATATTGAGTGTATGCGAATGGACAATGTCCGGTCCGGTTGCAGTCTGACTGGATCACATCAGGGCACAGTTTTTGGCATAAGGAGAGAAAAACATGAGTGACGAAGGCAAAACGGTAGAAGAAGAGCAGGCGACCGGGAAACCAGGAGCCGGCGCCGATACGGTGACCGAAGAGATCAAAGTTCAGGCGGAAGATCTGTTCCACACCATAAACCAAATCATCCGAGAGGGGACGGCCAGGCGGATCACAATCTTGCGCAACGATCGGGTTCTGGTGGACATCCCACTGGCAGTCGGTATGGCAGCCAGCGTGGTACTGGCCCTCCAGATGCCCGTCTTGTCATCGATAGTCGCCGTAGCGGCTCTCTTTGGCGGTTGTACGGTGCGCATCGAGCGGGAAGAGCCCCCCACTGAAGCATAGACCTGGATCCTGTAAGACCCCGGCCCCAAGCAACCATCGGTTGCTTGAGGAACCGGGGTTCTTTTTTTGTTTGTGTGAGATGATGTTCGTGAACGAAGGTCGCTTGACTTTTCACTGAACCGCGTCTAGAATGGTGGCAGGCTTTTATTCTGAGGCAAAGGATTCTCAATGCGAGCGATTCTCCAACGGGTCAGTAAGGGCCGTGTCTCTGTCGAGGGCCAGATTGCTGGCGAGATCGGACCTGGTTTGGTCATCCTCTTGGGCGTGGGTCACAAAGACGAGCAGGCTGAGGCTGATCGCCTGGCCGACAAGATCGCCAATCTACGCATCTTTGCCGACCGGGACGGCAAGACCAATCTGTCGATCCTCGACGTTGGTGGCCAAGCCTTGGTCATCTCCCAGTTCACTCTCTATGCCGACTGTCGAAAGGGGCGTCGTCCCAGTTTCACCAAGGCCGCGCCCCCAGACACCGCTGCGCCGTTGGTCGACTACTTTGTCGAGCGGTTACGGCAGGCCGGTATTAGGCGGGTTGAGACCGGCGAGTTCGGGGCCATGATGCTGGTTGAGATCCACAACGAGGGCCCCTTCACCATCATTCTGGATACCGCTACCCTGTAGACGCACTGTTATCGATCGGAGGGGGCGGGTGCCGCTGGCCCAGGCCACCAATAAAAATGATAGCTCTTTGACAAAGAGAAGAGCGTGTGCTACAATGCCTGTGCAATCCGCATCTACGATAGGAGATAGAGCATGATTACTATGACCGATGAGGCAGTCAGCCAGGTGCAAAGCCTGCTCCGCGAGAAGCAGTTGCCTGACCATGGACTGCGCCTTTTTGTCCAGGGTGGTGGGTGTGCGGGTCTACAATATGGTTTGGCCTTTGAAGATACTGAGCGTGAAGGTGATACGGTTCTCGAGTGTGGCGACGTCCGCTTGTACGTGGATGGCTTCAGCGCCGCCTATCTCGAGGGTGCCTGCATTGACTATCAGGAAACGCTCATGGGGGGCGGTTTCCAGATAGAAAATCCAAATGCAGTGGCTTCTTGCGCTTGCGGTTCTTCCTTTAGCACCGAAAGCGGTCAACCAGCCCCATAGATTGCTACGTAGACACAGGCAGTCGCGATCCAATAACTTTCAGGTTGGAGGAGAATGGAGTTTTACCAACATCTGGCACAAACGGCGCGCAAGCATGACAGTCTGGTCTGTGTAGGCCTCGACCCCCGACCAGAACGGCTGACAGTTGATGATGACCTGTTCAGCTTCAACCGCCGCATAATCGATGCTACC
>JASFOV010000033.1:0-15781 GCA_050116355.1 Anaerolineae bacterium | reverse complement strand
TGGGGTATGGGCCATGTTGCTGGCCGGCTTGCTTTCGCCCATGCCCATGTTCTTTGTGAACTGGGGCCGCTACACGCAACTAGCAGGCCTGACCATCCTGCCGGCAGCTGTCTGGCTCACGTGGGAGATCGGAGCCATTTCGGATCACAAGTGGCGCCCACTGGCACTGGTTGCCCTGGTGGTAGCCGGCCTGTCGCTGACCCACTACCGCGTGCTCATCTTTTATGTACTATTCGTAGTGGTTCTGTTGCCCACTCTGTGGCGGCGCGAAACCTGGCGTGAAACCACACTGCGCTTTGCAGCCGTTGCCCTCGGCAGCGGCCTGCTCGTATTGCCCTGGTTTGTGCGTACCTTCGGCGCAAGCTTAGCGGAGATCTTTTGGAAGCAGGCCACCACGCTGCCATCGCAGGCCAACTCCTTTACGTGGACGTACAATGCCTTGGGCGATCCCAGCAGCTTTCTAGCCTTGGGTTGGTGGGTGGCCATGATCGTGGGATTGGGTCTCGGGCTGTGGCTCCACCGGCGCAATGTGCTAGTCGCCGGGCTGTGGTGGCTGCTACTGCTCATTGTGACCAATCCCGCTTGGTTCAACCTACCTGGGACCGGGATTATCACCAACTTTGCCCTATTCATCTCGATCTATATCCCTGCCGGGCTCTTTTTCGGGGTCCTGGCTGCCCAGCTGGCCCAATCCACAGCCAAGAAGCAGTGGGCGCGTGTCTTGGTCGCCCTTTGCGTTGTGCTCTTGGGGTTGTGGGGCTTTCGTGACCGCATGGGTGATCTTCACCCGGAAAGCCATGCGCTGGCGACCCGTCCCGATCTCCGGGCTGCTGCATGGATTCAGGCCAATACACCACCTGAATCCCGGTTCTGGGTCAACTCGTTCTTCGCATTTGGCGGGGGTGCGGTTGTGGGGTCAGATGGCGGCTGGTGGCTACCCCTCCTGGCCAGTCGCTCAAATACGGTTCCCCCTCTCAACTACAGCACCGACTTGCCGGCCGATTCGGCCTATCGCCAGCAGATCAATGCCTTGCAGCTCCAGGTCAAGGAGCAGGGATTGGACAATCCAGCCGTCATCGCACGACTATGTGAAGATGGGATCACGCATGTGTACATCGGCCAGCGGCAGGGAAAGGTGAACGCCCCTGCTGACCAGGCCATCGATCCCCAACAACTGCTTGCGAATAGTGAATACGAGCTAGTATACCGCCAGGATCGGGTCTGGATATTCGCGCTTTGCCCCTGACCATCTTTCTTCATCCTCGTAAGCTATGGTATAATCGCCGGGCCTTGAGGTTGGGACAATCCACGAATTTGTCTGTGGCTTGTGCCCAATCGAGCCAGATGGGGGACCCTTCTGATCAGAATGAGCCTGTTGTTTGTATGTCGATCTGCCAGCCGTGCCGCAAGTAGCGGTCCAGAACAGAGGACGCGGCAGTGCGCCTTGCCTTGATCGGACCTGTGTATCCCTTCCGGGGTGGGATTGCCCACTATACGACCCGGTTGGCTCAAGCCGTGGCGGCAAGCGGCCACTCGCTGCTACTGGTCTCCTTTAAGCGTATGTACCCCCATTGGCTCTTTCCTGGCCAAAGCGACCAGGATCCCAGCGAAAATCCCTTAAAGGTAGAGCAGGCCCAGTACTGGATCGACTCGATGAATCCCCTTACCTGGCTGGCAACATTTCGCCGCATCCGTGCCTACCAACCCGACGCGATCATCCTCCAATGGTGGACTCCATTCTGGGCTCCTACCTGGTTGGTGCTGGTCATCTTGAACCATTGGTCGCTGCACTGCCCCCTGATCATGCTCTGTCACAACGTGCTACCTCACGAAGCACACCGGTGGGACCCACTGCTAGCCAAGCTGGTTCTGCGTTGGGCTACGAGTTTCGTGGTTCAGTCAGAGGAAGAAGAGAGGCGGCTGCATCGCTTGCTGCCCCAGGCACAGACCACGGTCTTTCCTTTGCCTGTCTTGGATCTGTGGCAAGAGCAGGTGATGCCCAAAGAACAAGCTAGAAACCAGCTTGGGCTACCGGCTGACACTCCGGTCCTGCTCTTTTTCGGCATTGTACGGGAATACAAAGGCCTGCAGGACTTGTTGGCAGCGATGCCGGCAATTCAGGCGCGTCTGGGCCAAGTCGTCCTTCTGGTCGCGGGGGAATTCTGGGAGGATGCAGTTCCCTACCTGCAGGCCATGCAGCGCCTGGGCATCCAGGACCTAGTACGCTTGGAGAACCGGTACGTCCCCAACGAAGAGGCCGTTGTCTATTTCTCAGCGGCTAACTTGCTCGTGGCCCCCTACCGCACCGTGACCGGCAGTGCTGTAGTTCAAATGGCCCGCGGGTTCGGGCTGCCCGTTGTGACGACACAGCTCAGCGGTCTGGCGGAGATAACCGAAGGCGCGTTGGGATTGCTCGCACCACCGGCCGACCCTGCCGGCTTGGCGGCGACCATCATTCAGTATTTCGAGGGTCGTTTGGAGCCCAATCTGCGCAAGCTCATCGAGCAACGCCGGGACCGGTACTCGTGGGAGGAGTTGGTGGCCCTCCTGCAGATGCTGGCGCAGGAGACAGAGCCGTGAATCCCACACCGCGAGTCTATGCCATTACGCTGAACTGGAACCGTCCCGACGACACGTTGGCATGCTTGGCCACCCTCACCGCTCAAACCTATGCCCGCCTGCGCATGGTGGTGGTAGACAACGGCTCAACGGATGACTCGGTGGCACGCATCCAGGCCGGATTTCCCCAGGCGGAACTGCTGATCAACCCTGAGAACCTTGGCTTTGCCCGCGGCGCAAACCTGGGATTGCGCCATGCTCTGGAACGCGGCGCAGACCGGATTTTGTTGGTCAATAACGATACCCTTCTTGATGCCCAAGCGGTTGAGCGAATGATGGCCCACGTACAGCCTCACGTAGGGATCATCGCCCCGTTGATTTTCTACGCCGATGATCCGCAGCGTATCTGGTCAGCGGGAGGTAAGGTCCATCCTTGGCTTCTAGAAAAGTCTGGCGACAGGCAGGGACAACTCGACGACGGGCAATGGCGGGAACCGGTGGAGCGTGACTTCGTCACCGGCTGTGGGCTGTTGGTGACTCGCCGGTTTCTGGAAACCGTCGGCTTCTTTGACGAACGGTTCTTCATGTATTATGAGGACTCGGACCTTTGCCTGCGGACAAAAGGGGCAGGCTTTCGAATCCTGCTGGTACCAACAGCCCGGATGTGGCACAAAGTCGCCCGGTCAAGCGGCGGGAGTGGCTCAGCCAACGAGCGGTACTGGATGGGGCGTTCGAGTATCCTCTATTTCCGTAAGCATGCGCGAGGCGTTCAATGGTTGGCCATTGGTCCGTGGCGCCTGGCAAGTGCCCTACGCACCACCCTGCGGTTACTGCGCACGGGTCAACGAGAGGCGTGTTCGGCCTACTGGCGTGGATTGCGTGATGGGCTCCGGGTTGGGTAACGTGTTGCGCATCCTGATGTCACTCTACAACCAGGTGGGACGGGGCACCTATTGGCGCGCCCTGGCCCTTGCCCAGGAACTATCCGCCCGGGGGCATGAACTGACCATCTTGGCCATCTCTCCCCAACGGCGATGGGGCTTTGATGTACGCTCGGTGGCCGGTGTGACAGTTGTCGAAACGCCCGATCTGTTCTCCGGCAGCCTGCGTTCTGGATGGGACCCGTGGGATGTGCTAGCCCGCATCGGTTGGTTGCGCACGCGGACCTTCGATCTGGTCCACACTTTTGAGAACCGGCCCGTGGCTCTGTTGCCGGCCCTCTACCTGCACTGGAGGTGGGGAATACCTCTAGTTTCAGACTGGTGCGACTGGTTCGGGCGCGGAGGTTCTGTGGAGGAGCGACCCAATCCCATGGTACGCAGCGTGCTGCGCGGTGTCGAAACCTTCTTCGAGGAGGTTCCGCGCCGGCACGCAGATGGCATAACAGTCATCAACAGGGTGTTACACCAAAAAGCCACCGATCTGGGTGTCCCGCCACAGCGTATCCTGCTCCTGCCCAACGGCGCCAATGTGCGCGACATTGTGCCCGGCGATCGAGCCGAGGCCAGGCGCAAGTTAGGCCTCCCGGCAGATGTGCTGTTGATCGCCTATACTGGCGCGATCTTTCGGCGTGATGCCCATCTCATGGCTGCTGCGTTTGACCAGGTGTACCACGCCCGCCCAGACGCGCGCTTGCTAATGGTGGGTTACTGCAACGTCGCCCTTGAGGACTTGGTCCAGGCGTCCGAGGCGGTGATCCGCAGCGGCCCGATCAGTTATCGTGCACTCAACGAGTATCTGGCTGCCTGCGATCTAGGCTGGCTGCCTCTTAGCGACAGCGGCGCCAACCGGGGGCGTTCCCCACTCAAGCTCAACGATTTCCTGGCCGCCGGTCGTGCGGTCGTCGCCACCGACGTCGGCGACCTCCGTAGCTTGATGCAACGAGGGGCAGTAGGCTGCCTGGCGCCTGCTCAGCCGGGGCCCCTGGCCCAAGCCGTCCTGGACCTGCTGACCGATGACGCGGAGAGAGACCAACTCGCGGCAAACGCCCGGAACCTGGCCGAAAGAGAACTGGCCTGGTCAAAAATGGCCGGTTTGCTGGAAGCGTTCTACGGGCAAGTTCGGGAACAGAAGACACCTTGAATAGAGGCAATTACATGACAATCACCTTCTGGGACTATATGGGGTTGGGAAGACCCCAATGGCGAGGCGAGTCTTCATTGGCCAAGTCACTGTTCTTTCTCGTACTGGGCTCTCCCGACACGCACGCACGGATCCGTAACGCGCATGTCCTGAATCTGATCGAGGAACTCCCTCTCCCTTCCCAATCGGAGGGCCTGGAGCTTGGATCCGCCCGGGGACTGTCGCTGTTCTGGCTGGCCCGCCGTCACCCGCAATGGCAATTGGTGGGCGTCGATCTAGAAGAAGAGTGGGTGACGATATCGGAACGGGCGGCCCGCCGGGGCAGGTACGACAACTTGACCTTCCGGCACGGCGCGGCAGAGGACCTGGAGAACAAAGGGAAGTACGACCTGATCCTGTGTATTGACGCCCTTGAGCACATCCAGGACGACTACGGACTACTCGTCAAGATCCGTGAAGCCTTGACACCGCAGGGGTGCCTGGTGATCCACGTTCCACGGCGGCGATTCGACCAGTGGCGCTGGCTCCGCGCATTCCGCGACCACACGGTGGATGGGCATGTAGGCGAGGAGTACCAAGCGGAAGAACTGCGACAACTCATGGAGAGTGCCGGACTTGACATTGTGACTTTTCGGCAAACATTTGGTCGCTGGGGCGAGATCTCCTTCGAGTTAAACATGCTGGCTTGGCGTCGATGGACGCTGCGCAACATCCTGGCGCTGTTGACCTATCCCTTGGCCGTGCCGCTGGGATACATGGATGTGGCCCGTCCTCCGTCTTGGGGCAACGGGTTCTTGGTAGCGGCCCGACCAGCGAAGAGCGAGGCCACGCCCTAGTGAAAACAACTGCGTGCATCCTGTGCGCCGCCGGCGACGCTGAGACCCTTTTCGTGGGGCGCGATCGTCTCCACAACGGCCCAGGCCGCTTTCCTGTGCGACGTTGTCGATCGTGTGGCTCCCTATATTTGAGTCCGCGTCCGGAAGCTCACGAACTGAAACAGTATTACCCGCCGGACTATGCGCCCTATGCTCTGCCCAGGAGCGCCTCGAAGTGGCAGCGATGGAACTTGAACTACGCAGTTTCGAAACAGGTCCGCGCCGTGCTTGCCAGGGTTCCGGGTCCCGGGCGCGCACTGGATGTAGGCTGTTCTACCGGGGACTTTATTGCTGCCCTCCAACAGCACGACTGGCGAGTGCAGGGCGTGGAGCTCAATCGCCAAGCAGCAGCCTATGCCCAGCAGAGAGTGAAAGGCCCGGTCTTCCGCGGAGACTTTTTTCAAGCCGGCTATGCGGCGGACACGTTCGATCTTGTCACCTTTTGGGACGTGCTGGAGCATCTGCCCGATCCGCAAGCGGCCCTGCTGGAGGCAGCGCGTATCACCCGACCTTCTGGTGTATTGGTGCTGAGCCTACCCAACCTGCACAGCCTAGAAGCCCGCCTCTTTGGGCGCGATTGGGCCGGCTGGGACATTCCCCGTCACCTTTGGTGGTTACCGCGTCCTGCCTTGCTTCGCTTGCTGGAGGAAACAGGGTGGGATGTCCAGGAGTTCACCTGCTTGCGGGGTCGTCACTGGTTGCTGGCGCTAAGCCTTCAACTCTGGCTGGAGGCCCAGTCGCTGCCAGCAGCGCTACAAAAGGGAGCGATGGCCCTCTTCAGGTCTCTGCCCATGCGCGTTCTGTGGTGGCCATATTTCGCCATGACAGATCGGCTCGGTCTGGGATCCATCGTTGCCATCTTCGCCCGGAGAAAGGAGCATCTCATTGATAGAGATCCGGCACATACCCAAGGCTGAGGATCTGCGACCGGCGTACGAAGAGATCTATGGCGCCCAGGGGATTCGTCACTCGGACTCATTCTACGGCTGGATCTTTGACCTTTTGAAACCGGAGCCCGGTCGTCTGTTCCTCGACATCGCTTGTGGTCAGGGCAGGCTGCCCCAGCTTGCCGCGCGTTGCGGGCTGGAGGCGCACGGGCTGGATCTCTCGGTACGGGCCATAGAAGTGGGTCTCCGTTCAGAGGTCAAGCTGTTGGTTGCCGACGGACAGCGGCTGCCCTATCCTGCCGGGCGATTTCACTATCTCACCAACATCGGGAGCCTGGAACATTATGTGGACCCCGTAGCGGGTGCCCAGGAGATGGCGCGCGTCTTGGCTCCCGGTGGACTGGCTTGTGTACTGTTGCCCAATGCCTTCAGCTTGTTCGGCAACGTCCTGTATGCCCTGCACGAAGGTCGTACCGCCGACGATGGACAGCCGATCCAGCGCTACGCGGCTCGCTTCGAGTGGCAGGACCTTCTCCAGTCTGCCGGACTGCGGGTAATCCGCACCCACAAGTATGAATGCGAACGGCCCCGATCTTGGGCAGATCTGGCACAGTACCTGCGGCGTCCCAAGTTCCTGGCGCGCCTGTTGCTCACACCCTTCATCCCCCTGAACCTGGCCAATTCTTTCGTCTATATCTGTCAGAAGGGAACTCCCGAATCAAAATGAGCCCTTGGTTCGATTGGTCGGCTATTGGACGATTCATCTTTCCCCTGGCCGGGGCCACAGGTTGGGGGAGAATCACTTTGGACCTGTTGGTCCGTTGGCCTGAGCAGCAGGTGGATCGAGCAATTTCGAGTCCGGAGCGGAACGACTGATCCGATGTCGCAGATAGAAAACAGCGAGGATCCAACTCCTGACGGCCAAACGGCCCACGGCAGAGCACGCCTAACGCTTCTGTGGCAGCGCATCCGGCGCTGGGTGGCCCACCCATGGCTGCGACGCGGCTTGACCATCGCCTTGACGCTGGTCGCCATCGTCAGCTTCGCCGCCCTGCTCTACGCCAACTGGCCTACGCTGCGCAGCTTCGATTGGCAGATCCGGCCACTCCCCTTGATCTTCTCTTTCCTCGCCTACAGCCTGGCTCTGGCTCTGTCAATCTTGGTCTGGGGAAAGATCATGGCTGCCGTGGGAACTCGCATCCCATGGCGGGAGCATATCCGCGTCTACTGTGTCTCCAACCTAGCCCGGCGGCTGCCGGGTGTCCTGTGGTACGTAGTGGGCCGGTTCATCCTCTACGATCAGGAGAAGGCCAGCAAGACGGCCATCTCGGTTGCCAGTGCTCTGGAGTTGGTCCTACTGGGGCTGTCCTGTTTGGTCGTCGGTATCCTCGCTTGGCCAAGCATGGTCAGGGAGCATATCGACCCGGTATGGATCGTCCTTGGCGTCGTGCTAAGTCTGGTGGTGGTCCACCCGCGGGTTCTCCGCCTTCCGCTGCAGTGGCTGGGTGATCAGAGCGCACACAGTGCGCGGACCGAACTGCACTACGGCCGGGTGCTGAGTTGGCTTTTTTTGTACGCGTGCGTATGGCTGGTCGGGGGCCTGGTGCTATTCGGTCTGATCGAGACGCTCTACCCCCTGCCCCTCGACCGGTTGCCCCAGGTGATCGGCGCTTGGAGCCTCTCGGGATTGGTCGCTGTCCTGGCCGCCGTTCTGCCGGTCGGTCTAGGTCTACGAGAGCTCGCTTTGAGCCTCCTTCTGGCCAACATCATTCCTGAGGGCATTGCCGTCGTCATCGCCATCTTGGCCCGATTGCTCTTCACCCTGTACGAGGTGGCCTGGGTCCTTCTTGTGCACAGGAACTGGGCGGTAATTCCGTCTATAATACGAAAGTAGTATTGCATTTGAGTGTCTCGTGCGGGGTTCAGCGCCCTTTTAGTCCTAATGAGGTATTGACACCATGAGTGTGGAGTGTATAATGGGGATAGTTCTGGAGTCTTCTCGTGGTGTGGCTGTATCTGGTCTTAGTATACAGTACATTCCGCAGCGGTAGAGGAGGTGCCCTATAGAGAGTTCAGCAGACGAAGAAACACCCGGCCTATTTTGTATCCTTTTTTTCTTAGCCAGTCAGTATCAGTAAAAGACGCAGACAAACCCAACCAGTAATAGGAGGAAGATGCAATGAAGAGACAGATCGCCGTTCTAACAGCAGTACTCGTCCTGGCCATGTTGATCGTGCCAGCCAGCGCAGTTCTGGCCCAGCCGGCCACCTATGACTCCTGCTTCCAGGTACAGAACCTGAGCAGCACCAATGCCGACATTGTTGTCTACTACTACGAACAAGGCAACACCACTGCGGTGGCCAGCCCTTCGGACACGGTGCCTGGCGACGGCTCTGTAACCTACTGCCCGCTCAGTGCGGTGTCCGATGGCTTCAACGGCTCGGTCGTGATCGAATCCACCGAGACGATAGCCGCTATCACCAACGTGACCGGTGGGTCCTGGGGGGCCTACAATGCCAGCTATGCTGGCTTTGATGCCGGCGCCACTACCGTCAATCTCCCCTTGCTGTTCAAGGACAACTACGGGTACAATACCTGGTTTAGCGTCCAGAACGCCAGTGCCACGGCTGCCAATGTAGACATCGCCTACAGCGATGGCACCAGCAGCACGGGCAATACGATCCAGCCCTATCTAGCCCAGACATTTGACCAGGCTACGGAAGCCCATACCCAGGCGATTTTTGCCGCTTCGATCACCAGCGACCAACCGATCGTCGTCACGGTGATGGAAGTGGGACCCAGCGGCCAGCCGATGCTGTTTGGCTACAATGGCTTCACGGCCGGCCATGTGAGCCCGGTTATGCCCCTGGTCCAAGCCAACAACTATGGCTACACCAGCGGCATCCAGGTGCAGAACACTGGCGGTTCGTCGACAGACGTAACCGTGTCCTTCACACCCAGCACCGATGGCACAGCCTGCACGCAGACCAAGACCATTGCCGCTGGCGCCTCTGAGACCTTTGCTCTCTTGGCCTGGGATGCGGGCGATGCAAACAGCGACAACAACTGCGTAAATGGCGAAACCTTTGTGGGTTCTGCTCAGGTGACCGCCAACAGCGCCTCACAGGAACTCGTCGCCATCGTCAACCAGCACGATTTTGCTGAGAACATGGGCGCTTCCTACGGCAGTTTCAGCCCCGACAGCGCCACGGGCAAGGTCGTGATGCCCTTGATCATGCAGGACAACTATGGCTACTTCACCGGCTTCAACGTTATGAACGTGGGCGCCGCGGCCACCACAGTCACCTGCACCTTCAGCGGTAGCTCCTATACCGAGGGCCCCACGACCGTGAACCCGGGTGAGGCGATGACCGCCGTTCAGTATGGCACCGCCTTGGGTGCCGGCTATGTAGGCTCCGCCGTGTGCACCGCCTCTTCTGGTGGGGAGATCATCGGCGTGGTCAACGAGACCCTGTTGGGCAGCGGACAGGATACCTTCCTCGTCTACGAGGCCTTTAACTCAGCACCCTAATCTCATACTGGCTAGGCAATAATATCAAAGGGGGGTGATCTCTGCCCCCCTTTGTACTTGCCTTTGCTCTGGTGCCACAAGTCATCTTTCTTCGCAGCGAGCTTCATTAGATTCTTGTACGATCGGAAAAGCGGAAAGGAACGTTCTGTGAAAGAGCTCTTGTTGACGCTTTTACTCCTCTTATCCATCGCCTTGCTTTCAGGTTGTGATACGGGGCAAACGCCAGTCCCAGAAGCGACCGAAGAAGAGGTCTTCCAGTCTCCGTTACCTACACCCACCATCGAAGGAGAACCGGCCCCTACGCCAACGGAGCAAGTCCAGGTTGTCGAGGTCCCTTCGCCCTCTCCCGACGCTGGTGTAGTGACCGGCATCTTGCTCCGGGGCGATCCCCCCGAACCACCGTCAGTGGCGATCCTGTACCTTGGGCGTATTCTTACCCGCGACGATGGCACGCCCGTTATGGCCGGGGTGGACAAACAGACCGCGCCCAACTCCGGCGTCGACGCCGTGGGACGTTTCGTCTTCTCCGAGGTGCCGCCTGGCAAGTATGCGCTGGTCCTCGACGCAGTCTCCAGAACCTTAATCCTGCGAAATCCCACAGATGGCACAGACCTGCTCATTGAAGTCACAGCGGGCGAGGTTACCGATCTGGGAGAACTGCTCTATCCAGACATGCCACCACTTCCCTAATCGAGAACTCGGTTCGAGATTGGACGATCATACAGTGCCGAGCGAGAAACCATCCTGACCTTGTGAAAGGAGGGTTTCTCGCGGTCTTTTCTCCCCAAGCCGTCCGAGTCCCCTTTCACTTCCCCGCACTGTCTTGAACTGTCCTGCAAAACTTGCGATCAGCACAGGTGGTCAGAACCAGCATCCAGCTCTGTGATCATTTCCTCTACCCTATCCTCGCCAAGATGGTTCCCAACTTTGCCTCCCCTGCCGCGGCATGTTATAATGTGGCACGATCACGGGGGAACTCCCCAACTTTGCAGACGGGCGCCAGCCAGTTCTGTGCCCAGCAAAACGTGTCATTCGCAAAGAGGCGGAAGACTCATGAAGAATAGTGCAAGCCGAGGAGCCAGCAACGCCGCTCGACCCAGCCGTGCACGGGACAAAGCTGCTGCTGGCCTTGTGTTTTCTTGACGCTGAGCGGAGGAGGGAAAATTGAAACTGCACGAGTACCAGTCTAAGCGGATCTTTGCCCAATATGGAGTGCCCATCCCGCGGGGCGACGTGGCCGCCACACCCGAGCAAGCGCGGCAGATCGCCGCCCGTTTGGGCAAGCAGGTCGTCGTGAAATCCCAAGTACTAGTCGGGGGACGGGGCAAGGCAGGCGGCATCCGCCTGGCTGACGATCCGGATGAAGCCGAACAGGTCGCAGCGCAGATCTTGGGCATGGACATCAAGGGCCTCAAGGTCAAAAAGGTGTTGATCGACGAAGCCGCCGATATTGAGACCGAGATCTATCTGGGTGTCGTCATAGACCGCGCCCAGCGCCGACCGGTCATGATGGCCTCGGCCGAGGGTGGGGTCGAGATCGAAGAGGTCGCCCGCGTCACCCCGGAGCGTATCGTAAAGATCACCATCGATCCTTTCCTTGGCCTGCAACCATACCAGGGCCGCGAACTGGCGTATGGCACGGGCATCGCCAAAGAGCGTGTGCGTGATTTTGTGCGTATCGCCCAAGGGCTGTACAACGCCTTTGTGGAGTGCGATGCCTCCCTGGCCGAGATCAACCCGCTGGTCATCACCGGGGAAGGAAAACTGCTGGCCGTAGACGGCAAAATGCTGCTGGACGACAATGCCCTCTTCCGTCATTTTGACCTGGCTGAACAACGCGATGCCGATGAAGAGACACCCGAGGAACAAGAAGCCCGGCGACACGGACTGAGTTACGTAAAACTGGACGGCGAGATTGGGTGTATGGTGAATGGTGCCGGACTGGCTATGGCCACCATGGACATCATCAAACTGTATGGCGGCGAACCGGCCAATTTCCTCGACATCGGCGGCGGTGCCCAAGCCGAAAAGGTGACGGCAGCCCTGCGCATTATCCTCTCCGACCCCAACGTCAAGGCCGTTTTGTTCAATATCTTTGGCGGCATCACCCGCTGTGATGAGGTGGCCCGCGGCATCCTCGAGGCTCTAAAGCAGGTACCCACCGACGTGCCGATGGTCACTCGCTTGGTGGGCACAAACGAGGAGGAGGGTCGCCAGATCTTGGCCGAAGCCGACATGAGTACGGCCGCCACCTTGGCCGAAGCGGCCCAAAAGGCAGTAGCTGCAGCACAGGGGGAGCAATAGCCATGAGCATTCTCGTCAACAAAGACACCAGGTTGTTAGTACAAGGCATCACCGGCCGCGAAGGCGAGTTTCACACGCGCCAGATGCAGGAGTATGGCACCAATGTCGTCGCCGGTGTCACACCAGGCAAAGGCGGCAGCTGGGTCTCGGGCATCCCGGTGTTCGATACGGTCCACGAGGCAGTCGAGGCCACCGGCGCCAATAGCTCGATCATCTACGTGCCCGCCCGTTTCGCCGCCGATGCGATGCTCGAGGCAGTCGACTCGGGGATTAAGCTCATCGTGTGTATCACCGAAGGCATTCCGGTCTTGGACATGATCAAGGTCCGCGCCCATTTGGATTGCACGGATGCCCGCTTGGTCGGCCCCAACTGCCCTGGCGTGATCACGCCGGGAGAAGCCAAGATCGGTATCATGCCGGGGCACATCCACACCCCAGGCCCCATTGGGCTCGTGTCGCGCAGTGGCACGCTGACCTACGAAGTCGTACTTGCCCTGACAGAAAAGGGCCTCGGCCAATCCACGGCCATTGGCATTGGCGGCGATCCGATCATTGGCACCGACTTTACCGATATCCTGGCCCTCTTTGAAGAAGATCCCAGGACCGAACAGATCGTTCTCATCGGCGAAATCGGGGGCACTGATGAGCAACGGGCTGCCGAGTTCATCGCCCACAACATGAGCAAACCTGTGACGACATTCATCGCTGGTCAGACCGCCCCTCCTGGCAAACGCATGGGCCACGCCGGAGCGATCATCCAGGGTGGCGAAGGAACCGCAGCGGAAAAGATTGAGGCTTTTGAGCAGGTGGGCGTCAAGGTTGCCCGCCACCCGGTCGAGATTGCCGAGTTGGTGGCCCAGCATCGTTGAGATTTCGGACACGAAAACGAGAGCAGCAAGCGTTGGCTTTGTCCCGCTTGCTGCTTGCCACTGGAGACTGTATAGCTTTCATGCAAGCGATTCCTCTAATCTTTTTTGACAGGCACTCAACAGCCTGATATACTTGACCTAAGCAGAACCTTTGGTTCAAAGCCAGATACAAGGACGCCTGGAGGTCACTGGTCAGCAATTCGAGGTGGAATTGAGGAGGGACCGTGAAGTACTGGAGACAACCCCTAGATCGCGAACGCGTCCAAGTTCCCCGCGGCACCGTCCGCATCATTGAGGAGCGGTGCAAAGGCTGCGGCTTTTGTGTCGAATTCTGTCCTCAGCATGTCCTCGTCATGTCGCAGCGTACAAATTCCAAAGGCTATCACCCGCCCGAGATCGTTGACGACTCGCAGTGCGTCAACTGCGGCCTGTGTGCCTTGCTGTGCCCCGATTTCGCCATCTATGTGATCGATGATGGGCTACATGCCCCCGAGACCGTGGCGCCTATCCATAGGATCGAGGTGAAACGATGACGTCTGAGGAACGGCATCGAGGCTTGCTGACCGGCGAGCACTTCTTGTTAGGCGACTACGCTGCAGCCGAAGGGGCCATCTTGGCCGGCTGTCGCTTCTTTGCCGGATACCCCATCACGCCGGCCACCGAGATCGCGGAGCGAATGTCTGTCCGCCTGCCCCAGGTGGGTGGCGTCTACGTCCAGATGGAGGATGAGCTGGCTTCCATGAACGCCATCCTAGGCGGCTCATGGGCGGGGGTCAAGTCGATGACGGCCACCAGTGGACCCGGCTTCTCATTGATGATGGAGAACCTCGGCCTGGGCGTCATGCTGGAGACTCCCTGTGTTTTGGTCAATGTCCAGCGCGGCGGACCATCGACCGGGCTGCCGACCCTGGTGGGCCAACAGGACATGATGCAAGCCCGCTGGGGCTCACATGGCGATTATGAGATCATCGCCCTCTCCCCAACCTCGCCCCAAGAGCTATTCAACCTGACCATCCGCGCCTTTAACCTCGCAGAAAAGTACCGGACACCGGTCTTGGTGATGACCGACGCCGAGGTGGGCCATATGACCGAGAAGGTTGTGATCCCCCCACCCGAGGAGGTCGAGATCATCGAGCGTCCCCAAGTCCGCCGTGGAGACATGGAGCCAGATCATTTCCGCATCTACCGGGGGCTGGCCGCAACCAATGGTGACGGCTACGTGTCACCGATGGTCGCTGCTGGCGAAGGCTATCGCATCCACGTGACGGGCCTGACGCACGACGAACGCGGCTACCCGGCCATGAACGCCGAGGCGCAGGAAAAGAATCTCGGCCGGCTGGTAGGCAAGATCCGCGCCAATCGGGACGACATCATTCAAGTCGAGGAACGCTATCTGGACGACGCCGAAGTGGTCGTCGTATCGTACGGCATCTCGGCCCGGACCGCACTGTGGCCTGTCGAACAGGCGCGACAGCAGGGCCTGCGCGTGGGCTACCTACGGCTGGTCACGGTCTGGCCCTTCGCGGAAGAGCGCATCCGCGAGTTGGCCAAGAGCGTCCGCGCCTTTGTCGTACCCGAAATCAACATGGGACAGATTGTGCGCGAAGTTGAGCGCTGTGCATGCGGGCAGGCGCAGGTCTTTGGCGCGCAGCGAGCCGGTGGTGACATTTTGGAACCGCATCACGTGCTTCAGATTATACGCCAGGCGGCTGGCGTGCCCGCAGAGGCGCAGGAGGCGTAGATACCATGTCCCAGGAAACCTTCTCACGCAGCGAGCGGCTACAACGGTTAGGCTACGAACCGCTAGACGAAAGCGACTGGGTGACAGGCCTGCACCCCATGGACGAACTCCTTCGTGGAGAGCGCCTGCCCCACATCTGGTGTCAGGGCTGCGGGCTGGGCACATCGCTCACAACGTTCATCAGCGCTCTGCAGTGGCTGGAGAAAAAGCAAAGTTGGGATCTGGACAAGGTGGCGGTGGTATCTGGGATCGGTTGTACGGGTCGCATCGCGGGCTACATCCGGCTCGACTCGTTCCACACCACCCATGGCCGGGCCATTCCGTTTGCCACGGGCCTGAAACTAGCCAATCCTGAGCTGCATGTCGTTGTCCTCTCCGGCGACGGGGACATTGCCGGCATCGGCGGCAACCATTTCATCCACGCTGCCCGCCGCAACCTGGACATCACCGTTGTGTGCGTGAACAACTTTAACTACGGCATGACGGGCGGCCAGGTGGGACCCACTACCCCGCACGAGGCCAGGGCCGTGACCAGCCAGTACGGCAATTTCGAGTACCCGTTCAACCTGCCTTACCTCGCTGCGGCCAGCGGCGCCTCCTTCGTGGCCCGGTGGACGGTCTTGCACGCCCGCAGGTTGGAGTGGACCCTGCGCGAGGCAATGTTGCATCGCGGGTTTAGCTTTGTAGAGGTCATTGCCCCCTGCTCCACGGCCTATGCCCGCTGGAACCGGGAAGGCGTCGGTCTGGACCCCGAGAAATTGCGCCGCCGCGGCCTCGAAGTCCTCAAGTACTACCAGAATGTGGGCAAGATCACGCACGGCACCCACCCCAAGGACGCGGGTATCAAAGTCGACGAGCATGGGCTGCTGACCGAGATCATCGAGGGCAAGTTCCTCGACGAAGCGAATCATGACCTCCAAGAGGCCTTGGGG
>JASFOV010000032.1:0-16113 GCA_050116355.1 Anaerolineae bacterium | reverse complement strand
TACATCCTGGGAGGCGTCCCGTCCGGCAAGCAGCACCCGGTGCGGCACGGTCTCCAGGGCGTCCTGGACCATCGCTTCCGGCAGGCGCACGCAGTGGCCGTCGATCTGTGCGCCACCACCGTGGTATATGGCCAGCGCGTTCTCGTTATCGACGTGCAGACCGGTCTCGGCCAGTACCTGCAACGACGCCTGGTGGATCTGTTGGATCTGGGCCTCGCTCAGCGGCCGATAGAGGCCTCCTTCGGGTCCGGGTCGGGCCATAGAGTTACGCCCGGGCCTTGGTCGCGGCGGCAATCACTTCTTCGGCGGCCTCGGGTAGCGGTGGTACCTGGTGCTCGGCCAGGATCTCGCGCGCCCGCTCGTTGGCACGGGTGGCCATGTCCTTGCTGCCCCGTTTCACCCAGGTATCGTAGCGCATCCGGTCGATGACCTTGGGCTGGAACTGGGCCCATCTCCAATTGTCCAGAGTGTGGTCGTCGGCCAGGAACCCACCGCCAGGCCGGGCGTGGTGGATGGCCTCGCGGGCCAAGGTGCGCTGGCTGACCTCTACGCCGTCCATGATGAACCGCACATCGCGGATGATCTCGTCGGCGATGACCAGCATCTCCATGGATGAGGTGGTCCCGTATTCGATATAGCCCACGTCGTGGTTCAGGTTGCAGCGGGTTAGGAAGGCTGACATGACGGTGGCGGTGGCCTCAATGCCCGCCTGGGCGTCAACGACTTTGCTGTCGGTGGCGGCGGCGACGCCCCAAACCGGCAGACCGTAGTAGCGGCCCAGGTCGGTGTAGGCGGCCATGGCCTGCGGCCACTCGGGTGCGCCGTAGCTGACGATGGCCGATTTCATGTCCAAGGCGGCCACGTTCATACCGTACAAGAACGGCGTGCCGGGCCGGACCAACTGGGTAAGCAGGAGCCCGACCAGACTCTCGACATTGCCCAAGGCCAGCGCCCCGGCTACGGTGATCGGCCCACCACCGCCCGTGTTGGGCGAGGGGGGATAGGTCACCGGGATGCCCTTTTCGGCGCAGAAGAGCAGTTTGTCGACCGACTCGGCATTGAACAGCAGAGGCGAGATCGACTCGGCGTAGAGCATGAGGAAGGGCTTCTCGCGCAGCTCAACCTCGCCGCCGGCCACAGCGCAGGCGATGCTGTAGATGTCTTCCATGTCGGCCCGGTCGCGGGCGGTGTAGACGTTGGGCTTGACGGAGCCCCGGATCATGGCTATGAAGCTGTGGAAGTAGTGATCCAAGGTCGGTACGTCGGACGGTGTGCCCATCGACATAATAAAATCCATCTGATCCAGGCCATCACACAGGCGGGCGATGCGTTCCACGTCGGCCAGGACCGCTTGACGTCGCTCCCCGGTCTCCACGTCGATGGTGAAGGGGCAATCGGAGCCGGGACCGAAGAAGACCTTGCCTTCTTCGAGCGGCATGGTCAACTGGCCGAGACGATTGTACATAGGGATGCGCGACGGCGCCGAGGCGACAGCATCCATGATCAAGTGTTCGGGGATCTTGATGCGCATCTCCCCGGCCTCGTCTTTGGTTTCCCAGGCTCCGGCGTCGAGCAGCAGCTCCCGCGCGGCCTCGTTCTTCATCACGATGCCGGTGCGGGCCAGGATGTCCAGGCTGGTATGGTGGATACCCAAGATCTGCTCGTCCGATAGCATCCGCATGGTGGGTCTCAGGGTCTCGATCGGGATCTGCTTGGTCATTTTTCTCTCCTCTTTGATCAAGGTCGGGTGGTACGCTTCGGACGCCAAGAACCGAAGGTAGCCAGGGATTATCTCTGTCTGTAGCCCAATTGCTCCGATATCTGGGCGGTAACGTGCATCAACTGCTGGGCCAGCTCGTGAAAGATCTCTGGGGTTACCCGGTAGGCCGGTCCGGCCACGCTGGCTGCAGCAATCACGGCGCCGGTGTGATCGCGGATCGGGGCGGCCAGGGCGTTCAGTCCCTCTTCTAGCTCTTCTTGGCTGACGGCATAGCCACGCTGGCGGACCCGGCCTAGTTCTTCCTGCAGTTCGTCCGGTTGAGTGATGGTCCGTGCAGTGAATCTCATCAACGTCGAGGGTAGATTGTGAGCCTGTTGCTCCGGCGGCAAGTAGGCCAACAACACCTTGCCGGCCGCGGTGGAGTGGGCGCACATGCGACGGCCGACCCGGCCAATGTTCTTGACCTGGCGGGCGGGCGGGATGAATTGTTCCAGATTGACCACTTCGCTGCCCGCATCTGGGTCGAGGGGGATCGAGGACACCAAGACAACGAGGTTCACCGATTCCTGGCACTGCATCGCCAGCTGGCGCAAGAGAGGGCGGGCGACTTCCCGGACGTCCAGGTGACTGGTCACCTGCGCACCGAGACCGATCAGTTCCGTACCCAGCTGGTAGCGCCGGGTCTCCGGGTTGCGGGTCAGCAGCCCGCCGCGTTCCAGGGTCTGTACCAGGCGGGATACGGTGCTCTTGTGCAGGTCGAGGGCTTGGCTCAGCTCGCTGACGCCCCGTTCGGGCTGCTCCATGCTGAATGATTTGAGAATGGCGATGGCTCGCTCTACCGATTGTATGCCAGAGCTTTGTGGCGGCAACTCGCGTCTTCCTCGATCACGGCCAGTTTCTTGTGCGGAAACTGTTCCTTAATGCGCAACAGTGTTTCACATAGTGCGACAAGCAGTATAGCCGAGTGGGCGAATCCTGTCAAGTCGCAGATGCTGCGATGAGATGCGTGCGGCCAAGCATGAGGAGACCCTCTTTGGATAGCAAGCTTGTCCAGAGAGGGCCTGGAGTATCCTGTGAATTTTGGCAAGCTCCTGACCAGGATCCGAGGTCCTACGCCCAGGTCTCCAGGGGCCAACCCGGGCTGTCCCGACTTGGTCTCCGTGGGGCCGAGCTGGCGATTGCTAGCTCAGCCGTGAGAGGATCTGCGTATGCCTGGGTACGCTAGTTGGTGGCCTCCAATGCAGGCGACGCGGCTCGTTTCCCCAATTCGCCGGCCAGCGGCATTAGCACGATGAGACCAATGACGGCAATCACCATCAGGTAGGTGATGACATTTGAGTCAAAGTTCTGCGCGCCCACAACCAGCGCCGCGGAAATGTTGCGCTGGGCCGTGCCCAGCCCCATCACGCTGCGAATCTCAGGGGCGGGGCTACCCAGCATGCCCAAAAGAAAGCCGATCACCACGGAAAGCACGATGAAGATGATGCCGGCCAGGATGCCCAAGGAACCGACCAGGTCAATCATGGCCCGAAAGTTTAGCACCAGGCCCAGGACCGTCAGTACTAGCAAGGCGATGTTGGAGGCCTGCCCGAAGGTGGGCTGGATCTTGGCCGCAGTCTCTTCGTAGCGGGCATTGACAAACAGTCCGATGGCCAGCGGGATCAACATCATCACAATCAGCGATTGGGCAATGTCCCAAGGGTTCACCTCTACGCCGCTGAGCAGCAAGGGCAACACTAGTGGCAGATAGATGATGGTGACTACCATCAGCAGTACCATTAGCCCCACCGAGAACGCGGTGCTGCCTTTGGCCGCTTCGGCCAGCTTGGGCAGGAAGGGGGCGCCCGCCGCCGTGGCCAGTAAGATCAGACCAATACGCACCGGTTCATCTAGGTCGATAAAGACGGTGATGAGGATGGCCAGGGCTGGTATCAATACAAAGTTGGCGACCAGCGCCAAGAGGACCAGCTTACCGTTCTTGAGCGGGGCGAGGACTTGCGACACCTTCAGACTCAAGCCCATGCTGGCCATGCTGCCGATGACGAATACGAGCACTGACAGCTGCGCTAGGGTTGCCAGGATCTCTGTCATGGATCTTGCTCCTTTTCCTCAAGTGGTTAGGTTGACCACCCTTCTGGCCACGACTCGTGCGCCGACACCGCACGAGTGTAAGCCCACACGTACGACCAGTGGCGGATGAGGTTGCCCGGTAGCTAGGGCCGCCGCGGCATGGCGTGAATCAGGCTAAATGCTCCTCCCTCATCCATCATTTCCACCCTCCCAGGATCGGATTATAGCACAATGCGGGGGAGAAGTACAGCGTGGGGAGGGAGACTCCTCTCATGTTTCTGCTGGCATACAACCGGAACAAGGCAGTTCAACCCTCGTTTCTGCTGTGGAACCTTACAGTTTGCCGCGCCTGTGCTTTTCGAGTATAATGCCCTGGGCCGGGACTATAGAAGATGCCCGGTCCGGCAACACAGACGCAAAGGAGCAAGCTACGCATGGCCAAGAAGGGACGGGTCTTTAGTGGAGCGCGGCCGACCGGTCGCCAGCATCTGGGCAACTATTTGGGTGCCATTCGCAACTATGTCGCCCTCCAGGACGAGTATGAGTGCATCTATTGCGTGGTCGATCTGCACGCGCTGACCACGCTGGAGGATACCGACCGGCTGGTGGAGTGGACGCGTGAAATGACCCTTGATTGGCTGGCGGCGGGCATGCGACCCGAGGAGACCATCGTCTTTGTCCAGTCGCACGTCCCGCAGGTGACCGAGCTGCACACCATTCTGTCCATGGCGACGCCGCTGGGCTGGTTGACCCGGCTGCCGACTTTCAAGGAGAAGGTCCGCCAGAATCCGGACAATGTCAACTATGGCTTGGTCGGCTACCCGGTGCTGATGGCGGCCGACATTGCCCTGTACAAGGCCGATACGGTGCCGGTGGGGGTGGACCAGGCGCCGCACCTAGAGTTCACGCGCGAGATTGTGCGCCGCTTCAACCGGCACTTTGGCGAGGTGCTGGTCGAACCACAGGCCAAGCATACGGAGTTCACCAAGGTGTTGGGCATTGACGGCGCGGCCAAGATGAGCAAGTCCTTGGACAATCACATCGAGATCGCCTCCACCCCGGACGAGATCTGGCAGCGGGTGCGCCAGATGGTCACCGACCCGGCCCGTCGCTACCGCGACGATCCCGGCCATCCTGAAGTATGCAACGTGTTCACGCTGCACGGCTTCTTTTCGGCGGATGAGGTCGATCAGATCGAGGTGGATTGTCGCTCGGCAGCCATTGGCTGTGTGGACTGCAAGAAAAAGTTTGCCAAGAACCTCAGCGAGTACTTTGCCCCCTTCCGCGAGCGCCGTGCAACGTTCGCGGCGGATCCGCAGTATGTATGGGATGTGCTGGCCGACGGTGCCCGCCGGGCAGGCGCCATCGCCGACGAGGTGATGGCTGAGGTCAAGGGGGCGATCGGGCTGCCCTAGCACAGGTGGTAACGGCCAGCGTGCATGGATGAACAACAGCCGCAAACGGAGAGGGACCAGCCCGGCGCTACGGGGCAAGACCGCTACTTGCCCAGTTTCTATCTTTTGCTGGTCGCCAATTTGTTTTTCTTCACCGGCTTCCAGTGGACCTTTGCCACGCTGCCGGACTATGTTCAGGCGATCGGGGGCAACGCTGCACAGATCGGGCTGGCTTTTGGTCTCTTTAGCCTGAGCGCGGTGGCCGCCCGGCCGCTGGTTGGCCGGCTGGTGGATAGTTGGGGCCGCAAGCCGGTGCTGCTCAGCGGCGCCCTGCTCTTTGCCCTGTCGCCGGCCCTCTACATGGTGACCCGATCCGTATTGCCGTTCCAGCTTGTGCGGCTGCTGCATGGCGTAGGCATCGCTGCCTTTACGACCGCCTACACGACTTTGGTGGCTGATCTGGCCCCTCCAGGGCGGCGTGGTGAGGCAATCGGGTTGTCAGGAGTGACCAACAACCTGGGCATGGTCTTTGCGCCAGCGCTGGGTTCCTATACCGCAGCGCAGGCAGGCTGGACGGTTCACTTTGCCCTCTCGGCGGGCATCACCGCGATCACGGTTCTGCTGCTGCTACCGGTGGTCGAGCCCGTACGACGGCCGGCGCCAAAGGGCCAGAGCCCCCGCCTGCGCGCCGTGGTGCGGCGGCGGACGGTGTGGGTGGCCGCGTTTGGCATTACCGGGCTGGCGGTGGCCTATGGCGCGATCCTGAGTTTCTTGGCCCCCTTTGCCGGCGAGCGGAATCTGAGCGTTGCTGGGGGGTATTTTACGGCGTTTGCCCTGGCGATGATGGTCGCGCAGGCGGTGGCCGGCTGGTTATCCGACCGAGTTGGCCGACGAGCGGTCGCCATACCCGGCCTAGTGCTGGTGGTGTTGGCCATGACCGGCCTCGGCTTGGCCGGCAGCGATGCGGGCCTTCTGGCGGCTGGTGCGGTCTTTGGCCTAAGCTGGGGCTTGGCTCGAGCCGGCATCGATACTTCTGTGGTCGACGCCGTCTCGCCCAAGGAGCGGGGCACCGCGGTCGGCTTTCTCTATACGATGTTTGATGCCGGTGTGGGGGTCGGCTCCTTCGGTCTGGGCGTGGTGGCCCAGAGCTGGGGTTATGCCGCGGCCTTTTACGCGGCGGCTATTTGGGCTGCAGTGGCCCTGGCCGGCTATCTTGCTTGGGGGCGGGCTAGAACAGGCGCCCAACTGGCGGATTAGGGTGGTTCTGGGCTGAGTTGGGATGCTTACCTTGGTACTTGAGTCCATTCAGAGTCCGGCTTGAGCATGTTGTTCAGTAGCAGGACATCCGTGGGGGTGTACCGACACCCCCACACCCCCGGCTGGTGGCAAGCTGCCCCCAGGCCCCTGCAAGTAGGAATCTGCGGCATTGAATGTTCAACCCAGGATGCAAAGTACGTCCCGGCGAGCCCTCGAAGAAGCGCAGCAGTCCCTGCGGCAATCTGGCCGAATTGCCGCTTGGTTCTATGACGACAGGTTGGCCTCTGGCCCGTGGTGCTGTGCGTAGAGGGGGCAGCCGCCGCCGCACAGGACCTGGTCGGGACAATCGTAGCACTTCTCCATCATAAAGTCGCGATTGCGCAGATAGCGGGCCAGTTCGTGGTCCCAGATGGAATCCCATTCGTCGCTGAGAATATTGCCCAAGGCGACATAATAGCTCTGGCAGGGGATGACGTCACCATTGGGTTCGACACACATGTTGTAGCGGGCGGCGGTGCAGCCCTTGATGCCCAGTTCCATGCCGATGGGATCGAATTCACAGTACTGCGTGGGCGTATACCAGATGAGGCGCATGTGGTGTTCCTGCGTCGCATCCTTGACCCGCTCCAGGATGGGAGCCAGCTCCCCTTCGGGAATGCCGTTGCCGACGGCCACCGCCGAGCCAGAGTAGATCAGGCTGTTGCAGCCAAAGGTCGGCACGCCCAACGACGCGGCAAAGGCGATGGTCTCCTCGATGCCGTCCACGTTTTCGGTAGTCATGGTCGTGTTGGTCATCATGTAGATGTCGGCGGCGACCACGGTCTTGATGCCCTCCACCGTCTCTTGCCAGGCCCCTTCGACGCCTACCATCCGGTCGTGGATGGCCGGGTCATGGCTTTCCAATGTGATCTGCACATGGTCCAAGCCAGCTAAGAGCAGCGCGTCCAGGTAGGCCGGGTCACGGAGCTCCCGTCCGTTGGTCTGCAGGCCGGTCACCAATCCTACGTCCTCAGCGTACTGGACCAGTTCGACGAGGTCGGGCCGCAGGGTGGCCTCGCCGCCCGTGAAGGTCAGATGAGGAATGCCCTGCTCCCAGCAACGGTCGACGACGCGCTTCCACTGCTCGGTGGACATGGTCGGAAAGTCGGCGGGGCGCGCTACGTAGCAATGGGGGCAATCGTTCTGGCAACGGTAGGTCAGGGCCAGATCCATGCGGTAGGGGGCCGACAGCTCAGCGCTCATTGGCTCGATGCGGCTCACGTCCATGTAGGTGACGGGACAGACTTCTTCGCCCGCTTGGGCAAAGGTCCAGATCGTTTCGTGCAGCTCCTGAAAATCGATGCGGGCAGTGTCGCGGCTCACGTTGTAGCGCTGGGCGATGTAGCGCGCGGCTTCGTCGGCTGATCTCTCCTGCAAGATCAGGCTGGCCAGCTCCGTAGCGGTCTGGTTGAGGTGCAGCACCTTGGCGGCGTTGATGAGCAGCACGCCATGGCCATCCCGCTCCACGCGCAGGTGCAGCCGGAACTGCTGCGGCGAGTCAGGCGGGGTTTGGTAGGAATAGATGCCCGATGTCAGAGGCTGTGGCGCTTCGAACCACTCTTTTACGCGATCGAGTATAGACATATCTCCCCCTCTACCTGCCGCCGCCAGCACAGGCGCAGGCGCAGCCGGCGCAAGCGCAGGCGCAGGCGCAACTGTAGCCACCGCCACGGCTGCTGGAGCTGGACGATTTGGGCGGCGGGTTCGTCTTCTGTGTCACGTTGCCGGTAAAACCTTCGATACCGCTGACGACGGTGTTGGCCGCACCCTCAATACCGGTCACCACGGTATTGGCAAAGTCGGCGCCGGGCAGGGTGGGCAGGGTCACCGGTGTGCCCCCGCCGGACGGCGTGGGCATGGGAGTGGATGTGCTGGTGCGGGCCACCCAAGGCCGGTAGAACCACCACCAGTGGGGCATCATCACCGGACGGTCGTGGAAGACGCGGCGGGTGCGATCGTCCCAATCGTCCTCGAGCATGGTCCATTCCAGCCCCTCGCCCCACCGCTGGCCCAAGACTTCGGGGGTGTCGGCAGCTTCCACCTGCTGCCAGGCGCGGGCGGCAATGTCTTTGTAGTACTCTTTGGTCTCTTGGCGGCTGAAGCCGGTGACCTTTTTGTTCACGTCGCCGATCAAGTCGATGACCATCTCTTGCAACTCGTCCTGGTCCATGCTGCCGTTGGGTTTGACCGCCTTGATGAAGCGTCGCTCGTAATACCACAACTTGATGTCCTCGGGCAGCGGATCACGAAGCTTCACTTTTAGTGGTTTTTCCTTCTCGACGGTCAGCACGCCCTTTTTCACCAAGCCAAAGAGGATCATGGTCATGACTTTGTTGAGCGGCGCTTCGAGCAGGACCGCAGCCTCGACGGCGGTGAGACCGCGCTTGACCCCCGTGCCCTCGACGGCCACAGCGGGCGGCATGTACTTCATGCGGCGGCGGCTGCGCGACCGGTTGCCCAGGAAGGCGAGGAAGCCCCAACCACCGGCAAAGAGCGCGATCCAGAGGACGGGACTGCTGCAGCATGCCGAGAAGTTGATATTGAAGGCCGGCGCCTGTTGCACGACGCCCTCGGCCAAGTATCGCTGGGGGAAGGACGCGCCATACACGTACTGCGTGCTGCCACTGGCGTTTTCGCTGGTCCAGTTGTAGACGACCCGGTCGTCCTCAAAGTAGGCGTCAGAGAAGGGTTCGCTGTGGTAGCGCGGTTCTTCGGACGTCACACCGGGCGGCAGATGGAAATAGACCTCCAACCGCGTCGGGCCGTAGACAAACTCGCTGTCGAACCAGGTAGGGGAGAACTCGATGCTGGCATACTCCTCGTCCTGGCTGTCCTGGTAGATCAGGTCGCGCACGGTTGTTTCTAGGTGCACAGTGCCGGTCTGCCCGGGGGGAATGGCATGGGCGCCCAGGTTGACGGCGATGCCCTGGACATAGGGGGAATCCTCAATATCAGAGATCGGCACGCCGTCCACCGAGGCGCGGGTGTTGGAGAGATCGTAGGTGTTGTTGGGCATGCCCACGTCTACGGCATCGATGGGTGAGGCGCTGGGGTCGTTGGCAAAGGTAATGTCGTATACGATATCGACCGTGCCGTCGCTGTTGATATACAGGTGGACGACGTTCTCCTGCACGTTGAAGCGATAGGTCTGGGCTAGGACGACCGGCGATAGAACCACCAACGATAGGGCAAGCAGTAGGAGCATCGCTCCCAGTGCTGTTGATCTCTTGTTGACCATCATGGTTCCTTCCTTCTTTGGATCTGACATCTTTGTCAGATGGGGAATACCTCCAACAGTTCCACTATGCGTTGGGACTTTTTACCACTTGGGCTCTTCGACAATCTGGTAGGTGGCGTCGCAGTAGGGGCAAGTGACGACCACCGCCCCTTGAGCCAGGCTGATGGCGCTCTTGTCCAATTGCGCGCCACAGCTCTCGCATTTTAGGGCTTCCATGTCCACGTCACCGCCGATGTCGATCTGCTGGCGGATGGTGACCTGTTGGTCTGGCTTGGGCTCGCGCAGCCGGATGGCGACGATGATGCCCAGGCCCAAGATCACGAGGATGCCACCCACCAACAACCGGCCACCGGGGTTGAGAGTTTCCGCGCTAAAGGCCGACAGGAGCCACAGAACCCCGAAGAACAGTAGGATGCCTGCTACGATGTAACCGATGATCTTCCCCGTACTCATCTTCCCCGTACTCATCTTCCCTCCAGGCGTTTGTGTCTGGTGCTCAGGCTATCCGCTATCAGTTACCGCCAATAAAAGGTCCGGGTGCCACTCGACGGGCTGATCTCGGTGCCATTCCACGTTCCATCCTCGTCGGCGCCGGCGAACTGCATGATGGTGATCTGCCAGAAGAAGCGCTGCGGTTCTTCCAAGCCAGGTATGTAGTACTCGGTGGGCAGCCGCCACGAGGTGGTTTTGGTCCAGACCAAGGGTAGTTGCTGGGCGATCGCTCCGGAGCGTCGCATACGCAGCACGTACCATTCGTCTTCGTCTAGGATGCCTACGGAGGCCCAGTTGAGCAGGATGCTGGCCTCCTCACCCTCAAAGATCGTACCGTCGGGCGGCGCCAGGAGGGAGGGCGCAGGCCGGGCCGGACCGGGGGTTGGCGTTTCGGTGGGAGTGGGCGTGAGCGTGGGGGTTGGGGTGGCGGTCCCTACGGGTATTTTGATCTCCATACCCGCCCGGAGCACCTTGCCCTCTAGGTCGTTGGCCTGGCGCAGGTCAGCCACGGTCACGTTGAACTTGCCCGAGATGCCGATCAGGGTATCGCCTTCTTCCACTTCATAGGGCTCGTAAGCCATCGCAGCCCAAAAATCTGGCGGCTGGACAATGGTCAGCTTGGTACCGACGTGCAGGTTGGTCGCATCCTCGATGCCATTCACTTCCATGAGGATTTCGACGGTTGTCTCGAACTCTTTGGCGATGGCGCTAAGGGTGTCGCCACGCTTGATGGAGTAGATGTGAGGAGTAGGGGAGGGCGTCGGCGTCGGTGTCGGGGTCCAGGTCGCTGCCACGGGCAATGGGATGAGCAGTTCGTCGCCGGGGCTGATGATCGAGTTGGACTTTAGGCCGTTTGCCCGCAGGACGTCGCTGGTGGTGGCGCCGTATTGCTTGGCGATGGTGCTGACGGTTTCCCCGGACTGCACGACATGGACGGTCTGGTTGGGTGGCAGGGTGCGCGTGGGGGCTGGCGTTGGCGAGTGGAGCGGCGTGGCGGTGGGCGCCATGTAGTACGTCGCTGCCGGCGTGGGCGTGGCGGTGGCCGTCGGTGTGGCGGTAGCCGGCGCTGGGGACAGCACGGGGACCATGGCCAACGGATCCGGGGCCTCCCAGGGCTTCCACAGCCATAACAGCGCTAGGCCGGCCAGCAGTAGTAGCGGCAGGAATATGTCGCTGGACGGCAAGCGGAAGCTCCGTTTTTTGCGCTCTTTTAGTGTTGCGCCGCACATCAGGCACGATTCGGCCTTGCGGGCAACCGGTGTCCCGCAGTGGGGACAGCGCCGTTGGGGACTGGATTCCATACGCAAACCTATTGCCACTTCCTAGCCTTCAAGATTGTATATCGAGGCCATTATATCAGAGAAGCCCCGGCTTGCCAAGCATTCTAGTGGACAAGAAACTGACGTTTGGCTCTCGGTTGGGCTGCGATTGATGAATCTGTGGGGCTCACGGAAAGGTATTGGCAGGATAATGGATGGTGAACAGTGAGCAGTGGGTGGTGGCCAATGGAACGTGGATGATGGACGGTGGGAAGGGCTGGATCTGGATGCTTGCGCTGCGCCAAGGAAACTGGTATACTGGGCATGTCCCTCAGATCGATCATTGAAGCATGACAGGAGCATCTGAGAAAGGAAGCTCCATTGCAGCCCATGTCGCGACAATCCGGCATGCTGGGCGGGGATAGGTACAATTGAGGGTATTCTCGTCCAGCGCCGGCTCCGGCCTCGAGGACAGGGGCTGATGATGCCTTGTTCCCCTGATGCTCCGACCCTTGACATCGGTTGAGACCAAGCAGAGGAACACCGATGGGAAGCCGAGGGAGGCTATGACTATACAATTGTTGCTGGCTCCGGCGGCTGCGGGCAAGACGGCCTGTGTACTGGAGCGGGTCCGCGAGGCGGCCGGTGGATTGCAGGCCAGGCCCCGGGTGGTGGTGCCGACAAGCCTGCAAGTCCGCGCCTGGCGGCGGCGACTGGCTGAAGCGGGCGGCGCCATGGGCGTGCGGGTGCTGACCTTCGACCGGCTGTACGCCGAGTGCCTCAACGCGTCGGGTGAGGCCTATACCGAGCTGAGCGAACCGGTGCAATATCGCCTCATCCGCTCTGTCGTGGATGGGCTGACACTGTTGCACTACGCGCCATTGGTCACCAGGCCGGGCTTTATCCAGGTGCTAGAGCGGCTTATGGGAGAACTCAAGGCGGCCCGGGTCCATCCTGACGATTTCTCGCAGGCAGTGGAGGATCTGGGCGGCGAACCCCGCCTGGGTGAGCTGGCCCAGGTGTATGCCACTTACCAGGAGCGCCTCCAGGCGCAGGGTTGGGCGGATCGCGCCGGGCTGGGCTGGCTGGCCGTTGAGGCGCTGGAGGAACGGGCGCCGGACGTGGCCAGGGGCTGGCCCCTGCTGGTGGTGGACGGCTTTGACAGTTTCACATCGGTGCAGTTGGCGCTGCTGCGGGTGCTCGCCGGCCGCGCCGGCGAGACGATCGTGACGCTGACGGGCGCGACTGATGGGAGCGAACGCCCACTGGTCCACCGGCGCTTTGACGAGACACGTCACAAGGTCGAGGCCGCCTTGGGCGTCCAGGCGATGGCGATCCGGCCACAGATCGTGGGTCCGGCGCCCGCACTGACGCACCTGGAGGCGTCCCTCTATCGCACACCGGCCGTCCAGGTGGAGGCGGGTCAGGCGATCCATCTACTCGAAGCTCCCGATCGGGCGACCGAGGTGCGCGCCGCCCTCCGCTGGCTCAAGGCACGGCTGGTCGAAGATGGGCTGCGGGCAGACGATGTAGCCCTCCTGGCGCGAAACATCGGACCGTACCGGCCCTTTATCCTGCAGATTGCGGCCGAGTTTGGCCTGCCGGTGCGGTTGGTGAGTGGCTTTGCGTTGCGGAGCAACCCGGCCATCGCTGCCTTGCTGGATCTGCTGCGAGTCATGCTGCCCAAGAATGCAGAGGAGGCTGAGCCGGCCCTCACGCGACGGATGGTGGTCGAGGCCTGGCGGTCACCCTATTTTGACTGGTCCGCGCTTCCGGTGGCGGGTGCGCCGGAGCCGATCGGCATCACGCTGGTTGATGCCGATACGCTGGATGCGGTGGCCCGCTGGGGACGGGTGATCGGTGGACTGTCACAGTGGGTGGAGGCACTGGGCAATCTGGCGGCCCAGGCGGATCCGGCCGCAGGCGGTGAGGGGGCCGAGGAGCCCGACGAGGAGCAGGAGTGGCCAAAGAAGGTCCCGCGGGGACTGGCCGCCCAAGCGTTGCAGGGCAAGTTCCAGCGCTTCATCCATAGGCTGACGCCGCCGACCGCCGAGCACCCGTACCGGGTGTTTGTGCGATGGCTGGAAGAATTGATCGGGCCGGATCCGGCCCTGCAGGATCCACGTTTCCCTGCTGACGAGGCACAGACCGCCCTCCGGATCGTGGCTCGCGCGCGGAGCGGCCCGCCGCTGACCGCCGAGCGGGACGTCAGCGCGCTGCAAGCCCTCAAAGATGTGCTGCGAGGGCTGGTATGGGCGGAGGAAGCGCTGGGCACGGGGGAAACGGTCGCCTTCCCCGCCTTCTTTGAGGAGCTAGCCGGCGCAGTGGATGCCGCCAGCTACCAGCTGCCGGTGGCGCCGGGACGCGCCGAAATTGTGATCGGCGACGTGGTCCAGGCCCGAGGTGTCCCTTTTCGGGCGGTCGCTGTGCTGGGCCTGGCCGAGGGCGAGTTTCCGGCGGTGATCGGGGAGGACCCCTTTTTGCGCGACGTGGACCGGGAACGTCTGCGCGAAGGGTATGACCTGCCCCTGGAGCCATCGACTCAGAGCGCCGAGGCGGAGTTCTTTTACGAGGCGGTCACCCGCTGCAGCGAACGGCTGCTGCTCACCCGTCCACGGCTGGCCGATAATGGCGCCCTGTGGCAAGCGTCGCCGTTCTGGGAGGAGGTGCGCCGGCTGGTGCGCGCCGAGCCAGTGTTGTTGACTAGTGAGAGCACGCCGTTGCCCGGACAGATTGCTTCCTGGCCGGAGCTGATGGAGAGCCTGGCCAGCCGCCAAGGGTACAGCACGGTCCGGGATTGGGTGCAGCGGGCTGATCCCCCACGATATGCCGCCCTGGACCTAGCAGTTCAAGTCCACCAGCTGCGAAGCAGTGCGGTGGCCAGCGCCTACGACGGCGATCTGACGGGACTAGGTGACGAATTTGGCCAACGGTTCGGAGCGGGCCATGTCTGGAGTGCCAGCCGCCTGGAGACCTACCGGACCTGTCCCTTCTTTTTCTGTGTGCGGCGAGTGCTGGATCTCGAGCCGCGCGAGGAACCGGCCGAGGGGCTGGATGCGCGGCAGTTGGGTACCCTATATCACCGCATCCTGGAAGAGGTCTACCAATCGCCCGGTGTCAGCGATCCAACCGATCTGGAGCAAGTGCTGGGCGCCCTGCCCCGGGTGGCTGGCGCTATTCTGGACGCGGCGCCGGAGGATCTGGGGTTTCGGGAGACCGCTTGGTGGTTGCAAACCCGGATCGAGATCGTGGAGAGTGTGCAAAGATCGTTGGAGGCGCTCGCGGCACTGTCCGCTGAGTTCGCGCCGTACCAGCATGAGGCGGCCTTTGGCTTGGACGAGATGCCGGTGCTGGTCGTGGGCGCAGGGCAGGACTCGTTCCAGTTGCGGGGCTACATCGACCGGGTGGACCGGGCGCCCGGCGGTGCCGTGCGGGTCATCGATTACAAGACGGCTGGACCCTGGTCGTATACCAAAAGAGCTGTCGCGGAGGGCAAAAAGCTGCAGTTGCCGCTCTATGCCTTGGCAGTGCGCGATGCGCTGGAACTGGGAGACCCAGTCGAGGGCTTCTACTGGCATGTGCGGCAGGCCGAACCAAGTCCATTCCAGATGAGCACCTTTGATGGCGGTCCGGAGGGCGCGATGGAGGCCGCAGTGGGGAAGGCCTGGGAAGCGGTGCGCGGGGTGCGCGATGGGTATTTTGCACCGGAACCACCCGATGACGGCTGTCCGGCCTACTGTCCGGCGGGGGGCTTTTGCTGGCGCTACCGGGCGCGGTATGGAGGCTGAGTGATGCACCCTATCGTAGAGCAAATGCAGCCCAGCCGCGAGCAGGCACCGGCGGTCCGTGAACGCGGTCGAGATGTAGTGGTTACGGCGGGGGCGGGCACGGGCAAAACCCGGACCTTGGTGGCCCGCTATCTGGCCCTTGTGGCCGAGGGTCTACCCCTGCGCACTATTGTGGCCATCACCTTCACCCGAAAGGCGGCCCGAGAGATGCGCAACCGGGTGCGCCATGAGATCCACCTCTACCTGGGGCGACCGGATCTGCCGGAGGTCGAGCGGAGACGGTGGCAGAGCCTGTATGCCGAACTGGATGCGGCCCGCATTGGCACCATCCACAGCCTGTGCAGCGAAATCCTGCGGGCACACCCCGCGGAGGCCGGTGTGGATCCCCGTTTTGAGGTGCTGGATGAAGGGCGAGGCAACGTCCTGCTGGGACAGGTGGTGGATGGGGCTCTGGCCTGGGCCGCGGACAACGAGGATCTGGTGGGGCTCTATCCCTTGCTGGGGGAGAGCAGGCTGCGTAGCACACTGGCGACGATGGTTGGCAAGCGATTGGAAGTGGAGACGTGTCTGGCGAACCAGCCCCCACCTTTGTGGCCGGTGTGGGAGTCCCGCCTGCTGCCGCCCATCCGGGCATTTGTCGACGATGCCGAAGTCCAGGCCGGTTTTGAGGAGTTGCTACGGGTGCGTGATGAGGGGATGCTGGCTCAGGCCGAGGCAGCGGGTGATAAGCTGGCCGCGCCGCTGCGCCGTCTCTTGACCTGCTGGCAGGAGATTGGCGCCCACCGTACTGAGGACAACTGGGCGGCCATCGTCGCTTGTCTACCCACCTTGCGGGGGGAGATGGCCACAGTAGGAC
>JASFOV010000031.1:0-16165 GCA_050116355.1 Anaerolineae bacterium | reverse complement strand
CGATCCGCTGGGCACCTCCGATTCGCGTAGAACCACAGCGTTCTTGATCAGGACCCGGTCACCGATCCTGCAATTGCGTTCGATATAGGCGTTGGGACCAATGATACAGTCACGCCCAATGGTTGTCCCGCTCTCGATGCGCAGTGGTGTGACAAGCTGTGTATTGGGGCCGACGGTGTGTGGCGCCAATTGTGGCCGGTCATTGCCTGTGCGCAGGTAGTGACGATTGATGGCCAGCAGATCAGCCGGGCTCGTCAGCGTAAGCCGTTGGTGCACAACCGTACCGCGTACGTACCCGTCTCGCTCGATCATCATCTGGATGGCGTCCTGCAGCTCGTACTCGCCGCGCGGTGATAGTCGGACTTTGGGCAAATAATCCAAGATGTGGCGCGAGAAGCAATACAGCGGCAGGCTGGATACGTCCGAGGGGGCCTCCTCGGGTGATGGCTTTTCCACAATGCGCACTACCCAGGGCCCATCCAGTTCGACGATGCCCACACTGCCCAATCGTTCCTGCTCCACCGGCATCAGCGTCAGGACGGCATTGGGTTTGGGCGTTGACTGCCACATCTCGAGCATCTGCCCAATGTGGTTGGCCGAGATCAAGTTGTCACATGCCGAAAGGATAAAGTCTTCGGTAATCAGTGGCGCGGCACAACTGAGGGCATTGGCCATGCCCAATCGCTCTGTCTGGTACGCGAAGCGCAGATCCGCTTCAATCTTGGACTCTCGACGGAAGTACCGGGTGATGTAGCGATCCGTGGGGCTGACCACCAGGATGATGTCTTCTACGCCGTTCGCCACCAGGTCCTGCATCACCCGCTCGACGATCGGCTTTCCTAGGATGGGCACCATTGCCTTGGACCGGGTGAGGGTGATCGGTTGTAGTCGTGAACCGTGGCCCGCTGCCAAGATGACGCCTTGCATGGTAGAATTACTCCCACAAGCGGGCCGGCCCATCAGGCCGGCAGACGTGTATGCTGTACAACTCGGCCACGTCGGGATGGGCTTGTGGATACTCCGTGGCGATCGACGTCTTGATCTCTTCCCGGTAGTCCGGGTCGATCAAGGCGATGCACGAACCACGGAATCCACCACCGCTGAACCGTGCGCCGAACACACCGGAAGATTGGCGCAGAATCCTGTAGAGTGTGATCAAATGCTGGCAACCACACTGGTAGTTTTCGATAGAACTAGCCCCTGATTCGTTGATCAGGCGCCCCATTCGTTCTAGATCGCCTTGTTCCCAGGCGATGACTCCTTGCCGCACACGGTCCAGCTCAGTAAAAAAGTGGCGGGCGCGCCGGTCGAGGGGAGCGGGCAAGTGTTCGCCAAACTGGGCATAGATCTCTTCGCCGACCATGCGCAGCCGGGGCGTTTCAGGCACCGGTTCCTGCGCCCACTCCAGCAGCTGGCGGGCGGCCTGTTCGCATTCCTCGACCCGGGTGTTATAGTCGGTCCGGATCAGGCTACGGGCCAACCCCGAGTAGACGACCAGGATCTCGAACTGGTCCCTGGTCGCGGCAGTCCGGTATTTCGCAAACTCGACCGTTTGGCAATCCAGAAACGTCAGGTGATCCCAATCGCTCATGAGGATGATCGACTGGTCGAGGATGCCGTTCATCAGCCCCTGGTATTCATTCTCGATGTACCTGTCGAGCTGGATGTTCTCCTCACACGGGATTTCTAGCTCATTGGCTGTCTCCAGCGCGAGCAGATAGGCGACACCAACAGCGGCCGAAGAGCTAAGACCGCCAATGGGCATCCTGCCCTGCACGATCGCATCGATGCCCGTACTCAGGGTACGATTCTGCTGCAGGGCCAGCGCTGCCCCCCGGACATAGTTGCCCCAATCACGGGGAACCCTTGGTGGAATGTCGCTCAAGGCAAACTCGACCTCGTGGGGAAAATTGAGGCTTTGCACACGAACGCGGTCATCTGTGCGCGGTACAAAAGCCAGTAGGATGGCCCGGTCCAATGTCATGCCCGTCACCAGCCCATCCTGGTGATCGACGTGGGCGCCAAGTGGCGAGATGCGCAGCGGGGAGTAGACAACCTGCACATCGCTTTCCTGACAGCCGGTCTCTTGTACGAGTCTTGCCTTCAACTCTTCGATTTGGGTCTCGACGCTCACACCTGTGCTCCTGGACTGGGAATAGAATGGCTCACGGCTGGCAACTTGCACGATTGTAGACCCTTATGCCCGGGTTGTCAAATGCGCAGCATCAGGGCGGGTCCCAAGCTGCCCCGTGCAACAAACGGTCCGTGGCTTGATGTTTGTCTCGTTCCGGAGAGATGCCGGGTGGCCGTTCTACCCCTGGGGAACTCGGTACCAGTATTCGTAGAGGGTTTCAAAGCCCAGCTGGCCGTACAGACTGCGGGCCGGCTGATTGTTTGCCATCACCTGCAGGTAGGTGCACGTGGCTTCATGATCTTTGGCCCACTGCATCATGCCCGACACCAGCTGAGTCCCATACCCTTTCCTTCTCTCCACGGGCGCTGTGATCAGATCAAAGAGCCCAAAGCAACCGGCTTCCAGGACGCCCAAACCGCAGGCCACTGTCTGTGAGCCAAGGCGGAGGGAAGCGAACAGCCGCCGGCTGGGGATCGCTTGCAGGATTGACTTGTGAGCTTGGCGCTTAGCCAACGGTGCATCCCGAAACCGGCTGAAGGTGTCCAACCACGCCTCGAGTCCCTCTTCTATGAGTTCCGCGTCGTGAGGCGCCTTCATCTCCCGGTCATGCAGGCCCATGGTCATCACCAACGTACGATCGATCTGCCGGTAGCCTCGTCGCTCCAGCATAGTATCGAGACCCGCAGGAGTAGCGAACGAAGTGAGGCGGAAAATGGCTGGCAACCCCTGCCTGGCATAGAGGTCCTGGCAGAGATTGACCTTGGTCGCCAGTTCCAACCGGCCCGCGTATAGAGGCGTTGCCGAATTGGCGCGCTTTGTGTACCCTTGGGAGAAACGTAGAACCCATCCGTCGAATAGGATCTGCTGCAGGGCCGGCCAGGCGTTTAGTGAGGCTTCCTCGATCCGTCTCGCGTCCATCACAGCTCTGCAGACTGGCTCTACTCCTCGGTATCGGGCGGCATCAAGGTGATGACCCGAAAGCTCTCCGCGTGGGCGATGCCCTGCTCCTTGCCTACCTCAGCGCTCCAATTTTCGATCCGCTCTGTGGGATCCCAATCGCCTAGCTGGCTGGCGTGCTGTTTGAGGGCCCTGATCTTCAAATCGATCGTGTCGCCAATATCCACCCACTCATTGGGATCGCTGTTTCCGTAGACGTAAGCGCGCCGCACGCGGTGGGGTTCGCCAGTTTCGGGCCACAACAAAGGCATCTCACTCGCCGGCGCTACCGCATCGAGCGCCGCCTGTCCAGCCGCCCGGTGATCTGGATGGTTGATATACCGGTCGCTGGCAAAGAGCCGCGTCGGATCGCTGGTCAAGACGACTTCCGGTTTGTACTGGCGTATGGCTTGCACCAACTCGCGCCGTAGATCCAGTGTGGCTTGCAGCTGTCCATCGTCGTGCCCCAAGAAGACGAGATCGTGTACCCCCAACACGTCACACGCCGCGCGCTGCTCAGACCGGCGGATCTCGGCCAGTCGCTCGCGGGTCATGCCGGGTTCGTGGGAGCCTGCATTTCCATCCGTGCAGATCACATAGACCACATGGCAGCCCTGCTTGACCCAGGCGGCCACGGTTCCTGCCATGGTGAATTCAGCATCGTCAGGATGGGCGACGATCACCATTGCTGATGTAGGCGCGCTGTTATCTTCCATGGTTGTGGTTGACCTCCTCGCCTTGTGTAGGGACCTGCGAATGGCGTTATCTTACCACAACTCTAGCTTCCGGGCAAAGCCGTTCTCTTCTTGAGCTACAGAAATTGCAGAGATTCCATGCCCAGCACGCAGCCTCTCCGGGGTATCAAGCCCCGAGGAGGCTGCCGGGCAGATCAACGCCTGGGCTGAATCTTCGCTCAGCGCTGAGTAACGAACGGCAAACGAATTCCCGTGCGGTCCCTATTGAAGTATAAGGTTTGTACGATAGGATTCATGCTGAAAACTCCGGTGTGGATGCTGCGGATCTGGGTCCGCAGATAGGTTGCAGCTCAGTGTTGATACTGGTCGGCGGTAGGCTTCAATTCTTTCGGCACTGCATCGCCTTGTTCTTGGGAGACCCAGGCCAGACTGAATAGGAATCCGAAGAGCATGACGACCGCTCCGCTCAGATAGGCATAGTCATAGTTCAGGTCGAACATAACTCCGGCCCAAATGGGACCCGCGATGCGACCCAGGCTGTTGAACGAGTTGTTCAAACCCATCGCCACCCCTTGTCGCGTACCGGCCCGTTTGGAGGTCAACGCGATCACGGCCGGGCGCAACAAGGCGTTGGGCAAAGTGAACAGGCCGGTTGTTAACAAAACCGTCGCCAGCGAGTTGGCTATGGTCAGGAGGATGAAGCCGATCGCGCTGGCCAATAGGGTGACTTTGATGATGGCTGCTTCCCCCCATCGCTTGGTCAGCGGTCCGGTTAGGATCCCCTGAGTGCCAGCTGCGACGAGGCCGGTTACCGTCAGGATCCAGCCCACCTGTTGTGTATCGTATCCGAACTTTTTGAGGGCATAAAGGCCAAAGATGCTCTGGAAGTTGGTCAGGCCGAAGCTAACCAGGAACGCCAGCAGAAGTAGCATGCCGATTGGTCCTAACAGGGCCTGCCCTAACCGCTTGAGTTCGAGACGAGGTGTCGTCTTGACAAGTGCTCGGCTGCGGGCTTGTTCCGGCAGCGACTCGGGCAGAAAAGCAGCGATCAACAGTAGGGTCACCACCGATAGCGCAGCGGTGATAAAGAATGGAGTGGATAGGGAGTCGACGGCCAACAGCCCCCCCAAGGCTGGGCCCAGGACCATTCCTAGACTCACCGCTGCGCCCAAGATGCCCATCCCGCCGCCTCTGTCTTCTTCGGCGGTGCTATCACTGATGTAGGCATAGGTTGTCGGCAGTGTTGCTGCCGAGAGAATGGCTCCCACCCCCCGGGCGACGAAGAGCATCCAGAGCTCGCTGGCCAACCCGTACAGCAGCATCGAGATACCATAGCCGGCCAGGCCCACCAGCAGAACAGGCTTCCGGCCCCGCCGGTCTGACACATTGCCCCAGATGGGGGCAAACACCAATTGCATGAGCGGTGAAATGGCCGTGAGCAGGCCCAAGTCGAGGCCGCCGGCGCCCATGCTTTCGACGTAGAACGGAAAGATCGGCAGAACCATGCCGAAACCGAGCATGACCACAGCCAAGGTCAACGATAAGACAATGACGTGCTTGATATTGCTTGCTTTCATCGATTGAAACGCTCCCCCGTCCGCTTGTATCCGGTCTCTCATCTGCCGGCATAGGAGGGCGGGTCTCCCTTATGCTTCTACTTCCTCCAGCTGGCGGACTCTACCGTTGGCCGCGGCCTGTCTCACCCATTGTCCGTAGCTGAGGAGTCTGGTAGCCCCTTCATTAAGAGTCATGTGCTGTACTGTCTGCATTTTGACTATCTGCCTTGGGATATGATCTCTACCAGGCCGCGACCTCCATCCACTCGTACCCGGTCTCCGGTGCGCAAGCGCGTTGTGGCATCCACGCAGCCGACAACCGCGGGGATTCCCAATTCGCGGGCGACGATTGCCGCATGAGATAGTGGTGCACCCACATCGGTGACGACCGCGGCTGCGCGTGGAAAGAGCGGCGTCCAGCCGACGTTGGTTGTCACAGCCACCAGCACCTCGCCAGGCTGCAAGCGGTGGCCGTCTTCTGGGTCATCCAACACCCGCACCAGCCCCTCCACCAGCCCTGCTGCTCCAGCAAAGCCGCTAATGGTGTCCGAAGTGGATACGGACGTCGCGCTGTGCGCGCCAAAGATGTCGTTGCGCCGTTGTGGATCGCTGGCCCATTGGAAGGCGTCGAAACGACCGCGGATGATCATGGGATAGGCCGGCAACTTCCGGTAGCGCTCATAGGTCTTGCGCCGGGCAGGAATGTTTGCAGCGGCACTGCCGTCGCCGGCCAGGAGATCCAGAACCTCGCTGATGGTCAGCAAAAAGATATCGTCGTGCAGGCTGGTCAACTCCCCGGCGCGGAATGCCCACTCACGTTCGACCCACAAGAACCGGGTGGCCTCATCCCGGACCGACTCACGCATACGGGCCGCTGGGCCGACCTCTTTGATCTTGCCGCGAAGCTTCTTCGCTCGGTCTGGGTGCTGTGTCTGCAACCGCTCCCAGGCAGCCTGGAACTCGTTCCGGCGCCGCTCCAAGAGACCATCCACATCTACGGGATTCTGTTCATATTCGGCCAGTTGCCGCTCCAGCCAGTCAGGGTCCTCGGCAGGCCGGGGATAGGACAGCTCGGCTTCATGTGGTCCCCGGTGTCCATACCTGTCAAAGTATTCCTGCCGGCTCATTTTACCCTGGGCCACCCGGGCCACACCCACGACCGGTCCCAGGCTCGCCAGCAGATGCTCGTCACCGCTCAGCCCGGAAAAGAGGGAATTTGCGTCGGCATCACCTACGAGGTCGATCAGTTCCCGCTTGACTTTCATCAAGGCTTCCAGGGGTTGTGCTGCGCCACCCATTACCCATAAGCTCTCTGTCAGGTAGGGGCGAATCTCCTCACGCCAGATCGAGACCAAGTCAGACTTGCTTCGGACCTGGCGGATGCGCTGGCGCAGGTCGTGGCACAGCTGGGGGTTGCGGTCCAGGAACTCGGGTATCTTTTTCGCCCCTTGCTTCTCCTTCCAGCCCAGTGCGATCATCCCCGGCAGTGCACGGAGTAGGGTCCACCGCGATATCGGGATCAACGGAATCTCTAGCTCCGCGGGCACATCGCCTAGCAGTCCGGCCATCTGTTCCATGGCCGCTTCCTGGCTCTTGCCCATCGCTCGCAGGACTGAGACACTGAAGCTGACGTTGGCGTAGTAGCGCCCGCAGATGTTGCCCGCCATGGAGTAGCCGGGCAAGATGCTGATCTCGCTCCAGACCTCGTCGGAGATGGAAAAGGTGAAGGGCGACATGACGTCCGGCCGGGCCTCGCCAAAGTTGTTGCGAGACCAGACATAGTCGCCGACCAGACTGTCATTCCACTCGCCGGTGACCGGATCCCAGGCGACCAACGTGGTAATAGGTCGTGACTGGAGAATGTAGAGCCGCTCGCCGTCGATCGCCCACTCTATATCCTGCGGGCCATCGAGCTCTTCCTCTAGTCGGCAGCCCAGCCTGTACAGCTGGCGGGCAAACCGTTCGAGTTCCTTGGCACCCTCGTAGTTGCCCTTTGGGCGTTCCAGCAGGAATGTGAAAGGCTCCGCCTCCCCCGAGACCAGATCTTCGCCGTAGCCGAACACAAAGTTGCCGATCATGCGTGCCTGGCTACCGTTTACCGGATCGGCCGTGAATAGCACGCCAGACAGATCGGCCCGCACCAGGCGCTGGACAACGACGGACATGTCATGCACCGGGTCGATACCGTGCGCCTCGCTGTAGGCCCGCACCCGCTCCGAGTGGCGGGACTGGCGTACAGTACGGATCGCGGCTTGGATCATCTCATCGCTGTGAACGTCCAGTACCGTCTCGAACTCGCCGGCAAAGGACGCCTGCGCCGAGTCCTCACTCAGCGCGGAGGAGCGGACGGCGAACGATGCATGGTTGCCTCCCACCGTTCGTAGCTGTTCGAGTTGGGCTTGGACAGCTGTCCACCCCTCGGCTGTCAGTTCATCACCAGCAAAGGCCTGTGGTAGGATCACAAAGCCGTCGGGTACCGGAAAACCATCTTGGTAGAGTCGGGCCAGGGTGCCCCCCTTGCCTCCGGCTAGCGGTTGCTCTTGATTTGTCAGTTCATCAAAGCTACGGATCACGCGTTGCATTGGGTTACCCTCCCTGTATGTCAGCATCTTTCACGCGAACCACCGATTCCAGCACCAAATTCAGGTCCCAGAGCCTGGTCATGATGCCTCGCAGGGCAGATTGGTCGGCCACCGGTCCGATCAAGCTGGTGATCGGGTCACCTTCACTCCGGGTACCCGCTATCACCATGTCTTCGAACCACTCTTGCCAGCTTCGATCCAATTCGCCCCGGACCCTGATCTCGTAGACTGCCGGGGTGTTGTCCTGCTCCGATTGCTTGCTCATGTTCTCTCCCTCGCTGTCGGACTGGTCAAGCGCGGTTCAGGCGCCAGGCCATCAAGTACGGACCCAGTATACCGCTGCGATGAGGGGATTGTCATCCCCCACTTGGGGGAATAAACAGGGGAAAGAGAAAAAGCCCCCACCGGATAGGTGGAGGATCGATAACCAGCAGGGGGGATCGCCTAGAGCAACCCTGATTCCTTGGCGCGCTGGACTGCGTCCCAGCGCTTGTGCACATTCAGCTTGCTATAGATGCTCTTCAAGTGCGAGCGGACGGTGCTGACGGCAATGTACAGGTGATCAGCGATTTCGGGATTGGACATGCCGGTGGGGAGGAGCCGCAACACGTCCATCTCGCGCTCGCTGAGGGGATCGATGAGCGGCTGGGGACTGGGTTCAAGGTGGGCGCTGTCTGGGCTGGTGGTATGCGTGTCAAAGGCCGTTAGCAGCTGGCTTGCGTACTGGGCCATGATCCCTCGGGATGCTGCCTGCTTGAGCAAGGCGGCCATGGGCAGGCCCTCATCCATAAACATGCGAATATGGCCACCCGGAGCGGCCAGGGTCAGCGCCCGGCCGAGGGCATCCAGTGCTCCGTCACTGTCGCCCGTGGCCTGAAAAGCTAGAGCTGCGAGCACATAGCTCTCAATGGCCAGATCGAGCCGCTTTCGCTCCTCCATTCTTTGCGCTAGGGGGCCCAGGATCGCCAAGGCCTCCTCCATTTTGCCCTCTGCCACCAGGAGACGCCCCAGGATTACCTGTTCGTACTTGAGCATATGGCTTCGCAGAAGCGCTTCGCTCTCCGAGAGTGTTCCTTCGGGCACTGCTGCGTTCAGCTGTCGTTTGTCAGCCCAACGCCGGGCCGCGTCGATGTTTCCCTGTGCGATCCAGAGCCGTGCTTGCTGCCATTCGACGGCAACGTCGTCCAGGTCTGTGACATCAAACTGAATGGCATAGGTGCGCGCCTTGGCTGCCGCTTGGCGAGCGCCTTCCTCATCGCCCAGAGCCTGCCGGACGCGCGACAAGACGATATTGCCCTCGACGTGCTGGCCTGCGCTCCACGTCCCCGTCTGGCCAAGGGCATCTTGCAGGTAGCTCATAGCTTCGTCCAACTTGTTCTCCTGGTACGCCAGCGAGGCCAGTCCTACCAGGGGTTGGGCGGCAATAGGCAGTGGGCGGCCTTCCCGGTCGACCGCCGTCTGCAGCGCGCGCTGGTAGATCCGTTGTGCTTGGTGCAGCTGGCCCTTTTTGATCTGCAGCTCGGCTAGATTGCACAGGACCATCACCGTGACCATGACGTTCCCGCTCTCCTGGCTCAGTCTGGCTGTCTCCTCCAACGCCTCTTCCCGTGCCTGTGGATCACTGTCTGCCAGAGACGACATGCCAAGGCTCCATTGCGCGATACCCCGCAGAAGCCGATCATCTTCCGGTAGCTGGGCCAGTGCGCTGCGCGCCAAGTTCGTGGCTTGGATGATGTCGCCTTGGACCAAAGCGACATAAGATCGGATGGCCGCGACCTCTGCCGGGAGTTGGTCTGTAGGCGAGCTGGTAGCATCGGGGGCGCATGCAATGTCCGCCAACCGTGTTTTTACTTCTTCCCAAGGCCGACCACTGAGTAACAGCGCCCAAGCATGGAATGTACATAGCAGGGGCCGGGCGCGCACCTCCTGATCTGGCAGTCGATCCAGCCAGCGGAGCAGCGTTGTCACCTCGCTGCGCATTAGGGTCTCCTCCGCAGCTTCTTCAATCAGGTTTGCCGCGCGGATCATGTCCCCCTGCCACAACGCATAGTCGATAGCTTCGGACTGGTGCCCGTTCTGTTCGCACCATTCGCTGGCTCGCTGGTACAGCCCAGAAATCTGTTCGGGATGCGTTTGACGAAGCCTCTTGCGCAGGAGATCGGAGAAGAGGCGGTGGTACCGGTACCAGCGCCTCTCATCGTCCATTGGTACGATGAACAAGTTGGCGGTTTCCAGTTGCTCCAACCTTGCCTGACTCTTGGACTGCGCCAGCGCAGAGCTGGCCCCAGCCTGACCGCCCTCCGCTTCACCCGCCTTTGGCTGGGCCGGATCCTCGCCAAGTATGTGATCGCATAGGGGCGCTGTCATGCGTTCCAGGATCGAGGTACGCAGTAGAAATTGTTGGAGCTCTGCGGGCTGTCGGTCTAGCACCTCCTCCACCAAGTAGTCGAGAATGAAGCGGTGGCTACCGGTGAAGGCGCTGACAAAGGCGGAAAGTTCCGCGTAGCCGCGGCGTGGTGGCCGTCTAGCTCCGGATCCCGGTCGTGGCTCGTGGAGAACGGGCGATTCTGGCTGCGTCCCCTGCGAACCAAGGGCCAGCGCAGCCATCTGCAACCCCGCGATCCAACCCTCTGTCCGCCTCTCCAAGGCAGCTACATCATCGGCCGAGAGATCCAGGTTCATCGCCTTGTTGAGAAAGGTTGCGGCTTCTTCAGCAGTGAATCGAAGGTCATTCTGTCTTAGCTCGACCAGCTGCCCGCGAGCCCGAAGACGTGAGAGCTGGAGTGGAGGATCGGCCCGCGTGGCCAATACCACGTGCATGGTGTCCGGCAGGTGCCTCACGAGAAAGGACAGGGCCTTGTGGACAGTCTCGTTAGTGATGAGGTGATAGTCATCCAGGACCAGGAGCACATGGTCGGGCAGGGCGCTTACCTGGTTGAGCAGTGTCGTCAACAAAGCCTCTGTGCCCGGCCCCTCAACGGAATGCCATGCACCTTGAGTTTCCGCGTCAACTACAGCGCCCACCGTCCGCAATGCGGCGGTCAGGTACGCCAGAAAGCGGACCGGGTCATTGTCGTTGTCGTCTATCGAGAGCCAACAGACCTGCGTCGGTGGGCTGGAATCCTGCCGGTGGTGAACCCACTCACTGAGCAGCGTGGTCTTGCCAAACCCGGCAGGCGCCGAGATGAGGATCAATCTGCTGCGCAAACCCGCATCCAACCGTCGTATCAGCCTGGTTCTGGGTACCAACTCTGGACGGGTCGATGGCACGTACAGTTTGGTGGCCAGCAGCGGCATGTCGAGGTTCTGGCCAACGGACAGCATGTCATTCAAAGAAGGCTTGAGTGCGCTTTGCATCCAACTCACCGTAGATTGTTGTCTCCACTTCTTTCAGGGTCATGGCCTCTACGCGGCAGCCTGTCACGGTGTACGGTGCAGTTGCGATCAGGGACCGGGTAGGCAAGCCCATCTTTCAGCGCCGGACGGCTAGATCGTTTCGCGCCATGCAAGTCCAGATCGAATCCAGGATGTCCCAGCCGGATTCGACGGCCGCAGGCCGATCTGCGCTGGGTAGTACAAGTGTAGGGCGATGCGCGCTACTAGAGCCATTATGCCATGCTCCCAGCGTTTTGGCAAGAGCTGAAGATCTCTCTTGCGGGGATTGACTCTCGACCGCTGGGATTGACCTGCGCGTCGTTTCGTCGTACAATCCCTGTATGCTACCCCTTACAGGAGGAGAACGGGCGTGGACATTCCTGATATCTTGGCATTGTATGACAAACACCAACGCATCGAGATTGAATTTCCAGGCGTCCGCAAGGAGGTACAGCCCCACGTCGTTCGATTCGTGAGAGCCATGCCTGGGATGAACTTTGTCCTGTACAGCGCTCTAGACGAGTCGAATGTTGACCGCGTGATTGAGGAACAGATTGCCTACTACACACAGATGGATCAACCGTTCGAGTGGAAGGTGTTTGACCATGATAGGCCACCGGACTTGAGGCAGCGCTTGGTGAGCCGCGGCTTTGAAGCGGAGGAGCCTGACGCGGTCATGGTCCTCGATCTGCAGCAGGTGCCCCCGACGCTCCTCGAACCGGTCGTGGTTGATATCCGTCCTATCCTCGAACGCGCCCAGCTCGATGATGTGGTCACGGTGGAGGAGCAGGTTTGGGGCGGGGAGTTCAGTTGGATAGGCGAACGGTTGGGCGATCACCTGCACGTTCCAGGCTACTTGAGCGTCTATGTGGCCTATGTTGGTGACCGCCCTGCGTCCTCGGGTTGGATCTATTTCCATGGAAACGGACTGTTTGCTGATCTGTGGGGTGGCTCGACCGTGCCCGAGTTTCGCCATCGGGGGCTGTATTCGGCGATCTTGGCCATCCGCGTTCAGCAGGCCATCCAGCGTGGCTATCGCTTTCTGACCATCGATGCCGGGCCCATGAGCCGTCCTATTGTGGCCAAGCACGGCTTTCGTCTGCTGGCCGTTGCCCATGCCTGCCAGTGGATAGGAACGCCGGGCTAGCGCCCGGGGTGTCCACCCCACCTGTGGCGATGCAAAACAGCGGGCGCCCTGGCATCAAGCATGCCAGGGCGCAGTGGAGAACGATGGCGCCGCGCGGCTAGCGCCGGATCAAATCGATGCTGCCCGTTCCCGTCCGGGCATAGATCGACCCATCACCGCCATGGCCGATGGTGCCCTTGACCTCTTGGCGGCTGACCTGGCCCGCCACCTCATATTCGACGGAGACGGTGCCCATACCTGACTCCAGGTCTACGTCCATGTTCAGGGTGGCTGGCAGCCTGAGATCGATGCTGCCCATACCACTCTCAAAGCGACACTCTCCCTGAGGCGTGCCCTGATAGTCGATGCTGCCCGTGCCTGTATCCAGCAGTGCGCGCCCCGTGGCGTCGCGCACATCGATGCTCCCCGCACCGCTGTGTGCCGTGATCTCTCCCTGCACACTGGTCAGGGTCACACTCCCCGCTCCAGTATCGGCGTCGATGCTGCCGGTCACATCGTACAAGGAAAGGCTCCCGGCGCCGGTATGAACCTTGACCGACTGGCGAATGCCCCGCACCTCGATGCTGCCCGCACCGGTGTCCAGGTTCAATCTCGTCTCAGCGGGAACGGTGATCTCCAGCCGGACATTGGCATTGCTCAACGGGGAGGGTACTTGCGTTCTCACCTGGACGGTGTTTCCCTGCCGGCTGACGTCCACCTGGATGCGCTGCCGGTTCTGAAGGCTTGACGCCTGCTTGATGGCGACCACACCAATTGTGCCTTCCTGGCCGCCCTGGACGGTCACCGAGCCAGCGAAATTATCCACTTCCAGCTCTGGAGATCGGCCCACCTCAAACCCATATTCAGTCCGTTCTTGGCTGCTGCCAAAGGATATAGGTTCCCGGTTCGCTCGCAGGGTCAGGAACCATCCACCGACCCCCGCGGCCACGGCCACGACGCAACCGCACATGAGTACGATCACGATCGCAACGAAAACCCATACCATCCCGTTACGGCTACGATTCTCTTCTGCCATCTGTTCCTCCCATTCTCCTATCTTTTTCCTCTGTGATGGGTACCGGCTGGCCGGCGGGCGCGTCCTGCTCGCCGTATGGCGCGGGCGAGAGAACCACTTGCCCGCTCATCACCAACCACCTACCTCTATCTATACGCACAGGATACCAGTAGTGTTCAAAGCCGCGGCCTCCCATGCCACAATGTCTGCCCGTACTCGGCTACCAAGCACGGCCAAGGATGTCCTCCAAGGCTTCGCCATCCAGGGCGCGTGGGTTGGCACGGATTAAGCGTGTGATACCCAGTGTTGCCTCGGCCAGGGTCGGCAGTGCTTCCTCCTCGATGCCAACGTCACGCAGCCGCAGGGGAATCCCCACCTCGCTTTTCATGCGCTGCACTGCATCCACAGCCAAGCCGGCCGCGTCCCGTTTTGACAGGCCATCCACCTGTTCCCCCAGCAGGGCAGCCACAACAGCAAGTCGCTCAGTGCAGGCCGGGATGTTGTACTCCATCACAAAGGGTAGCAACAACCCGTTGCCTGCACCATGGGTGCAACCCGTCAAGACGCCGACTGGGTACTCCAGAGCGTGCACGGCCGTGAGTCCAGCGTTGGAGAAAGCCAGGCCGGCTAGCAGGCTGGCCAGGTGCATCCCCTCTCGCGCTTCCAGATCGCCGCCTTTGTACACGGCCCGGCGCAGATAGCGGCCAATGAGGGCGATGGCTTTTTCAGCCAGTGCGTCGGTCAAGGGCGACCGACCGCTATAGGGGCTGGCCGGGTCCTCGCCACCATCCGCAAGGCTGTGGTCCAGCACCATGTAGGCTTCCACAGCGTGTGTCAGAGCGTCAATCCCAGCATCGGCCGTTACCTGCGGGGGGCAGCTCACTGTCAGCAGCGGATCGTAGATGGCCGCCCGGGGCCGCACGAGATTGCTTAGAATCGATCCCCGGCGCTTGTTGGCCGGATCGGCAAGTACACTCGCTCCCGATACTTCACTGCCGGTGCCGGCTGTCGTTGAAACAGCGATCACGGGCAGGATAGGGCCCGGCACCTTGTTCTCGCCAAAGTAGTCCGCTGCCGAGCCTCCATAGCGCAGAACTACCGCCGCTGCCTTGGCCTGGTCGATGTTGCTGCCGCCGCCCAGCGCCACCAGCGCATCATAGCCTTTCTCTCTAGCCGCCGCCACGCAGGCTGCAACACCGTCGAGCGTGGGCTTGGCCATGCCGCCTGCGTATCGATCCGCGGTCACATGTACCCCGGCCAGCGACTGCTCCACCGGCTCGTGCAGCCCTGCCTCGATCAGGACCTCGTCGGTGACCAGCAGCACCCGCTCTGCACCCAGGCGTTGGGCAGCCTCGCCTGTCCTTTGGACTGCTCCGCGCCCAAAGATGATTTCTCCAGCGCTATGAAACCGCCACTCCCCTCTCATACTGCCTCCTGTGAAAAGCGGACCGCGACGGGGCTCAGATGGGAATCACTCCTGATCGCTGCACCGCGTTCGTCCGCTGGGTACATCCTTACTATATCATCTTTCCGGCGTTCGATCAAGGGTGCTCACTGCTTCAAATACGGCTGTTGCAAAGTCGTCCCCGATGCCGGGACGGCGCATTGCGAAAGAGCGGAGCGATTGAAGCAATCTCCTTATGCCATCTTGGGGTTTGCTTCGCCGCCATTGGCGGCTCGCAAAGACGGAATCGAGCTCTTGTATCCCAGGTCAAGAATCTGTCAAGCTACTTTGCTACAGCCGTGTTGCATCCATAGAATCGTTGATAAATGGCGATGGGCTCACCCTTAACCATGTGGATTGTCTTGCGCACAGAAACAGCCGCCTGCCGGCGCTGGCCAGCAGGCGGCTATGTTGTACTCAAGCCACAGCCAAGGCGATCAGCCGTACCCCCGCCAGGCCACGGGGCGGCCGCCCGCCGCCAGCGGCTGGGGGAATGCTGCACTGCGGTCTGCGATCAATCGTTCCCTTGTGGGGAGCCACAGCGCACCCGACTCGCCCGCCCCTGATTCCTCTTCCTCCTCTTCAGGCTCGGGGCGGTGGATGACAAAGAAACGAACCTTGTCGCTTTCGGTCTTGTTACCCGCCGCGTCGTAGGCGATGACGTGCACCACGTGCGACTCGGTGTAGCCGTGTGTGCTGGAGATCACCTGTACGCCATTGTCCCAGCTGCGGGTAATGGTTTTGGTCGCGGTGTTGACATCAACCCAGGTCAAGGTGATGACCTCCGTCATCCAAGAACCATCCTCGTTGAGGGCAGGAGACCCGTCGGGATTGGTGATCGGTCGCGTTTCGACCACGGGCTGCATGCGCGGATTCAGTTTGAAGTCTTTCATCTCCAGAACCCACTTGACACCGTAGGGCTCTACTACGCTATAGTCGAGTAGCTGGTCATCGAGGTAGAACTCGACCTTGTCGATCTGCACATTGTCGCTCACATCGGCCGTCAGATTGGCCCACTCATCCCACTCCAACTCGTACACCCGCCCGGGCCACGGATAGCTGACCGTCGCCACCGGCGCCTCATTGTCGACCGTCACATAGATCGTCGCCCGGCTGAAATTCTGGCTGTGGTCCACAACGGTGAGCTGTAGCGTGTAAAGACCATCCTGCAAGCCACGCACATCCCAGAATTCCAGCACGTCATCGGTCACCTGATTGTAGTGATCGCCGCCGATCTGGCTCCAGGCGGACGGATTCAACCCTTGGCCAAACTCAAGCCGGTAGAAGTTGAAATCGCCGGAG
>JASFOV010000030.1:0-16244 GCA_050116355.1 Anaerolineae bacterium | reverse complement strand
CACCGGCGATCTCGAGACGGACATCGACTACCTGCGCTTCGTGGGCGAGCACATGCAGACCGGAGAATCGCTCAGTGTCGACGCCAACCGCGGCTACCGCATGGACGAGGCGCTGCGCCTGGTACGCATGGCTGGTGACATTGATCTCATGCTGGAACAACCCTGTGCTACCATCGAAGAGTGCTGTGATTTGCGCAGTCGCGCCGGCGTACCGGTCATGCTCGACGAGGAGATCAACACCGTTCACGATCTGACTCGTGCCTATCACATGGGTGCCATGGATGCCCTGAACCTCAAGATCGGCCGCGTGGGCGGCATCACCAAGGCTCGGTTGATGCGCGACGTGTGTGCCAGCCTCCGGATTCCCATCTACATGCAGGACACGGCTGGCACCAGCATCGTCGAAGCAGCCATCGCCCACCTGGCCCACTCTACACCGCCGCGGGCGTTGTTGGCCACCTGGGATGTCCAGGGTATGATGCCGCTCAAGACCGCCGAAGGGCGACCCACCTATAAGGACGGCCGCATCTACGCTTCCGATGGGCCGGGACTGGGAGTCACCCCGTTGCTCGAGGTCTTGGGCGAGCCGGTGGCCGAGTGGGCCTAGCGCCAGACTCCGGGAGAGCATACGATGAAAACCATGGCAACCTTGTTGAGCCCGGAGGAAGTTGAAGCCGTACACGACGCAAGCCTGGAGATCCTAGAGTCTGTCGGCTTGCGGGTGCAGAACCGCGAGGCGCGCGAGCGTTTTGCCGCGCATGGTTGTCGGGTTGATGCGGGTCTTGTCCGTTTCCCGAGGACTGTAGTTGAAGAGTATCGCCAGGCATTCCCTCCTTCCTTTACCTTTCATGGCCTCGATCCGAGCACCGACCGCACCCTCCCAGACGATGGTCCGCTAATGATGACCGGTAGCGCAGCTCCCAATATCGTCGACCCGTTTACTGGGGAGGTGCGGCGGTCTATGATGGCCGATATTGCACACATCGCCCATTTGATCAATGAACTGCCGGGCTATGATACTTTCTCCATCTCGACTACGGCCGACGATGCCCCCCCAGGCCGACAAGGGCTGGCGCGGTTCTACTCAGCGATCAGGCACTGCCGGAAGCCGATCCGATTCAGTGCCCCGGACCTGAGAAACGCCGAGGAAATCTATGAGATGGGGGCCCTCATCGCCGGCGGCGAAGAGGCCTTCTGGGAGCGGCCCTTTGTCACGTTTGTCTATTGCGCCACCATCTCACCGTTGACCATGGACGTCGATTCCACGGAGCGGTTGATGCGTTTCGCCGAGCGCGGTATCCCCAGCCACAGTGTGATCACACCCAATGGCGGCGTATCAGCACCGTTGAGTCTGTTGGCCACCCTGGCCATGGGCAATGCCGAATTCCTGGCCCAGGCGTTGTTGGTGCAGATGTCGCGGTCTGGCACGCCGGTCCTCTACGATGCCCTGCCGACCGTTAGCGACATGCGGACCGGCGCGTATGCGCCGGGCGGGATCGAGACGGGCCTCCTCTGCATGGGCTGCGCACAGATGGCGCGCTTCTATGGCGTGCCCTCCGCCAGCCTGGTGGGCCTGACCAATGCCAAGGTGAACGATGCCCAGGCCGGGTACGAGACCGGCCTGTCGGCCATGGCCGCCTTGCTCGGTGGGGTGGATCTGCTGGCCATGGGCGGCCTGCTCGACGCGCTCATGGCCTTTGACTTTGGCAAGGCTGTGGTCGATAACGAGATCGCGCTGATGCTCAAGCGAGCCAGACGAGGGATCGAATTCAGCCGAGAGGACCTGGCCCTGGAGCTGATCGCCGAAGTCGGCCCCGGCGGTATCTTTGCCGATCAGCTCCACACGCTGAAACGGATGCGTTCTGAGGCCGTGCTGCCCGAGATCGCCGATCGCCGGCCCCGGGACCGCTGGATCGCTGACGGGGGGCGCGATACCCACAGCCGGGCACTCGCCAAGGCGCAGCAGATCCTGAATTGTGACAAGCCGGCGTTGCTCTCGCCCGAGGTCGATGCCGTCATCCGGCGCCGCTTGCAGATCGACTTCTAGTTTGGTCGTTTCAAGGAGGAAGGCGCATGACGTTTCCACAGGGCTTTGTCTGGGGGGCGGCCACCGCCAGCTATCAGATCGAAGGCGCGGCAACGGAAGACGGCAAGGGGCTTTCGGTCTGGGACGTGTTCACCCACGAACCGGGCCGCACGGCGGGCGGTGACACCGGGGACGTGGCTTGCGATCACTATCATCGCTGGCCGGAAGACGTGGCTCTGATGACCCGCATCGGTCTGAACGCCTACCGTTTTTCGATCGCCTGGCCGCGCATCCTGCCCGAAGGCCGGGGAACAGTGGAGCCGCGCGGCCTGGGTTTCTACGACCGGTTGGTGGATGGCCTATTGGCGGCGGGGATCGAACCCTGGGTGACACTCTACCATTGGGATCTGCCCCATGCGTTGCAGCTCCAGGGAGGGTGGCTCAACCCTGCCATCTCGGACTGGTTCGCCGAGTACACGGCCATTGTGGTCGATGCCCTCTCGGATCGGGTGTCTCGGTGGATGACGCTCAATGAACCCAACGTGTACGTGGCTGTGGGGCACCTTCTGGGCGAGCACGCGCCAGGTTTGAAGTTGAGCAGGGCCGGAGGTCTGCAGGTCGCCCACAACTCGCTGCTGGCCCACGGCAAGGCGGTACAGACGATCCGCGCCCGGGCCAAGAGCGCACCCACGGTGGGTGTCGCCCAGGCAGGGGGCGTGCGCATGCCGGCCTCCGAATCGGCCGAGGATGTGGCCGCCGCTCGTGAGGCCATGTTCTCTATCCGCACATCGAGCCATTTCAATCACGCCTGGTTTGGCGACCCGATGATCCTGGGCCGCTATCCTGAAGATCTGCTCCAGCATTTTGGACAGGACTGGCCGTCGATCGGCCCCCGCGACATGGAGACCATCTGCCAGCCGCTGGATTTCTACGGATTGAATGTCTATTTCCCGGAAGAGGTTGTGGCTGCCGGGGGCGTGTCCGAACCCGGAGTCGGGGCAGGAGTGAAAGGTGACCGGCCTGGCTATACCATGATGGATTGGCCGGTGTGGCCCGAGTCGATCTATTGGGGCCTGCGGTTCCTCTCGGAACGCTATGGATTGCCATTGGTCATCACCGAGAACGGCATGGCCAATACCGATTGGCCCCATCTGGATGGCGGCGTCCACGATCCACAACGCATCGATTTTCTGAGTCGCTACTTGCTGCAGGTCGAGCGCGCCCTGGATGAGGGTGTGGATGTGCGCGGCTATTTTGTCTGGACCCTGCTTGACAATTTTGAGTGGGCGCGCGGGCTGCGACCTCGCTTTGGCCTGATCTATGTGGACTATGCAACTCAGCGGCGGATCGCCAAAGACTCGGCGCGCTGGTACCGGACGGTGATCGAGAGCAATGGTGGTGTTCTGCAGGAGATGGGGCTTGAACCGTCCGGATGAAAAACCACGACTCCTTATCCCAGATCTTGAAGGAGGGCATTGGCCATGAATAGCAAAGAACGGGTGCGTCTGGCGTTTGCTCACGAGGAAGCGGACCGGGTGCCAACCTTTGAACTGACTATCGACGATCCTACCGCCGCTCATGTCCTGGGCCGTCCCACGCTGTGCGGCTTTGGTGGTCGGGTGCGGGGGTTGATACAGAACCAAGCCCTCATCGAAGGCACCCATGCCGAGTTCTACCGGCAGAAGGTGCAGGACGAGATTGCGCTGTGGGAGGCCCTCGATCTGGACGTGTACTGCCAGGCCACACCCATTCCGCGGGAGCCGATCGTGCCCGAACCGATTGACGGCGTCACCTGGCGCTTCAGCGATCCGGCGACGGGGGAATGGAGCGTGGCTCGCTACTCGCCCGACAGCCAGATGTACGACCACGTTGATTCTTCCCTGCGCCAGGGTGGATTGCCTGAATTGGCGCGCCTGACCGAAGCGCTAGAGGCCCAGGAACCGAGCCTGGAGGACTGGGATTTTGAACCGGTGGACCGCATTCTGGATACCCTGGGCCGGGACCGCTTTGTGTTGGGAATGGCCGATGTGGACTTGGGCAGCACCCGGGACTGGGCCGAGACCTTTTTGATCGGCCTGATCAAAGCCCCAGATCTGATCCATCGCTGGCTGGATGCAAAACTGAGAGAGACGCTGCTGCTGACCGAAGCGCTCCTGGAACGGGGCGTGGATGGGATATGGGGCGGCGTCGATTGGGCCGCCAACCACGGCCCTGTCTTTTCACCGCGTCATTTCCGCCAGTTTGTCTTCCCCCGCCTCAAGCAGATCGTCGATCTATGCCATCGCTACGGTGTGCCCTACATCAAACATACCGACGGCAATGTCAACAGCCTGTTGGACGATCTGGTGGCCATCGGTGTGGATGCCTTTCAGGCCATCGAGCCCCGTGCTGGCATGGACATTGTCCAGCTCAAGAAGGACTACCGTGGACGCTTGGTGTTGATCGGCAACGTCGATTGCTCGACAGTTCTGGTGGAGGGCCCTGAAGAAGCGGTGCGCGCCGAGACGGAGGCGCTCATCCGGGCCGTCGCGCCGGGGGGGGGCTATCTATTGTCAACCAGCAACTCGGTGCATCCGGGCGTCAAGCCCGAATATTACCTGACCATGCTGGACACCGCCCGCCAGATGGGCCGTGTCTCCCAACGTAGGGGGGTGGCTTGATCATGAGCATCCGGCAGCAAATGCAGTCTGTCTTGCGCGGGGAAGGATCCGATCGATTGCCGTTCGCACCCCGGCTCGATCTGTGGTATGCTGCTAGGCGCTGGACCGATAGCCTGCCGGCTCCCTACCGCGGGGCAAGCCTGGAAGAGATCTGCCGTCGTGAAGGTTGGGGGATCTATCGCCTGACCCCCGATTTTCGCGATCTGTACCACCGCAAATCCGATTGGCCGTGGACCGCGTTGGGCATCTTTCGAGCCGCGGAGACTCTGTACGAAATCTCCCTCACCGATCAAGTGGAGATGACCGTCCGGGACGAGGGGCGGCGAATGCATGTCACCTTTGATACAGCGAAGGGACCGCTGACGGCAGAGTTGGAGCTTACCGACGAGATGGTCCGCCATGGGATCACCTTTCCCCACACGGCCAAAAAGATTGCCACCTCCGCCGATGACTTTGAAAAACTCAAGGCTCTTTTCGAGAACCTGGTGCTGACACCCTATCCGGTCGGCTACGAACAATCTGTTTCCGAGATAGGTGAGGTTGGGTTGGTGGCCAGTTGGGCGGTAGAGATCGCGTCGCCGATGAACCTCGTCCAGCGGTATCTGTTCGACACGGTGGACTTTTTCTACCTCTACATGGACGAGTACCCGGCCCTGGTTTCGCTTTGCGAAAGCGTGGCGCATTACTACGACCAGGTAATCACGATCTATGCCCAGTCAGACGTTGAGTTTGTGGCCTGGGGCGCGAACTATGATGACACGATTACCTATCCCCCATTCTTTGAAAAGGAGATCTCACCTTGGCTGAAAAAGGCGGCTGACGCCTTCCATGCCACGGGCAAGATCATGATCAGCCACACTGACGGGGAGAACCGGAGGTTGATGGACTTGATCAAGGACTCGGGCATCGATTGCGCTGAATCGATCTGTCCCCATCCCCAGACCAGACTGCACTTCCATGAATACTATGCCGCCTGGGCTGACAAGCTGGTACTCGCCGGCGGGATCCCCACCGATTTCTTTATCCCGGAAAGCGCAACAACCGAGGAACTCGTCAGGTATCTCGAGTACGTGCAGGAGGTGGTAACCCCGGGCGGAGGGTACATTCCTGGCATCACCGATGCCTTTAGCCCACTTGGGGATTTCGACCGGTTGCGGATTGCCCGGGATTTCTTTTTGAGATAGTGGATTGTACGGCCTGGGATACTCTGCGTGTCAGGGCCGATGGAAGTGAGCTGAGCGGTCAGAATTGCCGTGTGCGTGGCTATGACAGAATTTCAGCTGTGACCGACAATCAAAAGAGCCAAGATAGTGCAGTTGAATTTGGAGAGGAGAACCATGGACAAGATTAAGGAAGCCATACGGAAGCTGGGATATCCTGATGGGGATCGCTACGACCTGCCCTCGTCCGCTAAGGCGTTCCCCGATGGCGCCCACTACCGGATCGAGATCTCGGGCATCGAGCGGCTGGCCAATCTGCAAGCGATGGTAGATGAATCGGAAAAGCGGAGTGTTCCTGTTCACCGGCTCATCGCTATGGTCGGCGGTCCCGCGCAAATTCCCTTTGAAGAGATCCGGGATATGGCTCAGCTGGCCGCGGAAAAGAAGTACGAGGTGATGGTCAACGTCTCCACCGTGCGTGGCTGGGACAACGGCCGCTTTCCTGCCACTGAAGAAGGGATCTGGGCCGGGCTGACGGTGCGGGGTATGGACAGTGCCTACTGGCTGCTGAAGGACATGGAGCGTCTCATCGAAGCCGGCATGCGCGGCTTCCTGCTCTTTGATCAGGGCATGATCCGCCTCGTGCGCGACCTGGTCGCTGCCGGCGTGTTCCCATCCGACATCAAGATCAAAGCCTCGGTGGTCGCCGGCTGTGGCACGCCGATGCTGGCCACGCTGCTGCGCGACAATGGGGCGGATACGATCAACCCGGTGGCCGACGTAACGCTGCCGCAGTTGGCAGCCATGCGCCAGGTGTTGGATATCCCGCTGGATGTCTATATGACCATCGTCGACTCGATGGGGGGCATGCACCGCTACCACGAGGCCGCCGAGCTGGTGCGGGTCGGTGCGCCCCTCTACTTCAAGTTCGAACCGGGCCGGAAGGAAGCCGAGATCTATAAGGAATGGACGGATGTCGACTACCAGAATTTCTTGTGCCGGGAAAAGATCAAACAGGCGCAGTGCACTAACGAGTGGATCGAGCGTTTCAATCCCAATCTGAAATTGTCGGCACCGGGCCCTGCTGATCTGGTTCTCTGCCAGCCATGAGCGGCATCACAGATCGACGTCGTAACGGCATTCCTCTTGCACCACCTGCATCAGCCAACGCATCCGGCCCACGCCGGTGCCGGCCGCCAGCGAACCGGCTGTGGCTAGTTCCAGGCCGCCAGTAGCGCCAGCCTTGGCGAAATCATCCATCACCCGCTGGCGAATTTCGCCAGGGCTGCCATTGCGCAGCAGGAACGGCGGCACATGTCCCAGGATGTACGCCTCGGGCATGATTTTGCGGATCTGGGCTACGTCGATCTCGGGGCCATAGTTGACGACGCGGATGCCCAGCTCGTACTGCTGGTCGAGCAGGTGGCCCATGGCGCTGTCCGAGTGCTGGTAGCGCTGTACCTGCGGCCCAGCCTCTAGCGGGGCCATCGCGTCTAGCAGTTGCCGGAGCACCGGGAAACAGTATTCGCGGTAGAGCCGGGGGCTGAACAGGGCCGAGTTGTCGTCGGTGATCCACCATTGGGGCCGGGTATTGCCGCTGAACGCGCGCAGGACCCGGTTCAGCTCGATCATCTTGGCTGCCAGCACGTCGCGGAAGCGGGCAACCAGAGCTGGTTCATCGTACATCCACAGAAAGAGAACCCTGGGGTCGATCACCGAGGTCATGATCGTGGCCGGACCCCGGCTGCCGGTGCCCAGCCGGGGCAGCGGCTTGCCTGCGACCTGGCGACGCTCCCATTCGGCTAGGAACTCGTCAGGGAAGGCCCAGGTCCGTAGATCGGTGTGTTCCGCTTGGGCGAGGATGGCAGCGAACTCTTGAGGGTCGGTGGTCACCGGTACCAGCCACGGCGTGCTGCCCTCCCGGTATTCGAACTCGCAACCAAAGAGGTTCTCGATACGCCGCGGTTGGTGCTGCCAGGTATCCTCGTCGAAAAAAGCCCGGCCCACGTAGGTGCCGGTGATCTCGTTCACCTGCCGGTGCAGCGCGTCACGGTAGGACTTGTCCTGATAGTAACGCAAGGTAGAGGGTACGTCGACGAACTCGAACAGCCAGTGGTCGTCGGGTGCGAAGGAGAGGGCGCAGCGCGGTTTGTCGGTGGTGAACGCCTGGCAGTGCGCGTCTTCCTTCCAGAAGGCCTTGACGTCCAGGTCCGCCGTTCGCTCCATGAACTCCGGTTCGATGATGGCCATCTGAGTTTTCAAATCCGCCTAACCCTCCATCTTGGGATTGATCAAGGGCCGGATCCAATCGACAAAGGCGGGGAACACATTCTCTGGTTCCGGCAACTCAGGGTGCCAGCGTTTCTCATGTTCAAAGAGCAGCCAGCCGTCATACCCGTTCTCCCGAAGCAAGGAGATCGATTCCTTCAAGGGCAATTCACCGCTCCCGGGAAGGACATAATGCCAGCCATCTTCCATTGCCAGCGGAGAGGCTGGATTATAGACGGCGTCTTTGACATGCACGTATCCGACCCGCGGACCGATGGCCTGGAGGGAATCGGCCGGTTCTTCGCCTCCCACTCGGTAAGTGTGACCCAGATCCCACAAGGCGCCGAAAGCAGGATCGGGAACGCTTTCCAACAGTAGGCGGCAGTGTTGGGCTTTGACCCACAGATCGTGCGTCTCGAACAGCCAACGCAGGTCACGCGCCCCATCGATCTCGAGGATGCGTGCAGCGCATTCGCAGCCGTGTTTCGACAGTTCCCGGTGGGGGTATTCGGCCAGATCGCCGCCACCGAAAATACGGACATTCGTTGTGCTGAACGTCTTTGCAACCCGGATCGTGCGGCGAGCCTCTTCCAGGTTGCGCTCCAGATTCTCGCGGTCGCAGACGCGGATGCTGGTACTGATCGCGCTGACAACCAAGCCAGCATCTTCAAGCTTGCGCCGTGTCTCAGGCGCTTGGGTGGTGAACTCGGGCAGTAGGGTGATATCGATCTGGTCAAGATAGCCACGGAGATCAACCCCGTCGTAGCCATATTCCTGACCACGGGCGCAGATGGTATCAATGTCCCAATCTGGACAACCCAGGGTCATAAAGCTGATTTTCATGGTACTTGCATCCTCTGCAGACTCTTCATCCGGTTAGGGGATCAGTCTCAGTCACAGCTTTTACGAGCTGCATGAAGCGCCGACCGTACTCTACATAATTGTTGTAGCGAACCTCATCGACAGACTGGGCTGAATCCTGATGATAGACCACGGACAGGTGAGGCTCGATGGAAAAGCCGCCGTCGTACCCGCTCTGCAACAGATCGCGGACGATTCGGGCCACCTCCCCATCGCCTTCGCCAGGGAAGGTGTACTCGACCTCGGGAAAGATGCCGTCGCTCTCGCGGAGGTAACGCCCATCCTTGATGTGGACATAGTGGATCCACTCGCGGACATGGGAGTAGAACTCCCACGAGGATTGCTTGCCATAGGGCTTGGAACCCAGGCGGCGGTCGGTAAACACCGGATTGCCCGTATCAAACACCAGTTTGAAGTTGGGCGAGCGGATGTTGTCCAGGAGCCGCAGCGTGTGCTCGTGGGACATGCCGCCATAATTCATACAGTTCTCGTGCAGGTAGATGATGCCCGCCGCCTCGCACATCCGGACCAAATGCCGCACCCGGTCGAAAATGATCGCTTCCAGCTTGGGGCTATCCGGCTCCTCGTCCTGCACCACGGCAAAGCTCATGCCGCGGATGAGCGTCGCACCCAGGCGCTGCATGCGGGGGATGGCCCGCTGGAGAGCTTTGACGCTGTACTGAAAATCCTCCTCGCTGCGCGGGTCCCGGCTCCAGTTGGCGATGGCGCTGCCCAGACAATTGATGCGGACACCGGCCGCTGATAGTTTGTCGCAGACCTGGTCGAATGTCTCCTCTGAGATATCGGTCAGGTTGACCCCATCGACGCTCCGGGATTCGATGTGCGACCAGCCCAGCTCCAAGGTGGCTCGGATCTGAACGTCAATCGAATTACCTGCTTCATCAGCAAAACCGGTATAATACATGGTCTACTCCTCTCTCTGGCGGTGAAGGGCAATCTCTCCCTACTGGAATGATTTGCCCATCTCCACATCATCCATGTCCCGAGTCCTCTTTTGGAATCGAGAGGTCTGGATCAATTCTTCCAGTGTTTTTTTGTAGACGTCTTCGTCAATGGGCAGCTCGAGGGTCCGTTTTTGAAACGAGGAGAGCATGATGGCGTTGCCCAGCATGACCGAATGCAACCCCTCGGTCGCAGGCGCGATCAGAGCTTGCCCGTTCAGTACCGCATCGGCAAAGTTTTTGATGATGTGTCGGTGGCCTGGCTGGCCGTGATGGTGGACTGGGACTTCACAGGTCCAGTTCTCCACTTGGTCAAAGCCGCCTGTGGCCTCTTGGATGAATTGCAGCGTCGATCCGCGGTTGCGGTAGAACGTGAGTTTGCTGTTTTCCAGGATCAGTTTGCCCCTGTCCCCGACAATTTCGAGGCGGTTGGTACCTGGCGACTCGGCCGTGGAAGTGACAAAGTGGCCGATCATGCCGTTCTCGTGCTCGAAATAGGCCGTCACCTCATCTTCCACCTCAATGTCGTGGTACTTGCCGATGTGGGCAAAGCCGGTCACGCGCGCTGGGAGGCCAACGAACCATTGATACAGGTCCAGGTTGTGCGGGCATTGGTTGAGCAGCACTCCGCCCCCTTCGCCGGCCCACGTGGCCCGCCAGTCACCGCTGTCGTAGTAGATCTGCGTCCGGAACCAATCGGTGATGATCCAGGTGGTACGGACGAGCCGGCCCAACTCGCCGCTGTCGATCAGATCCTTGATCTTGCGATAGTGGCCGTAGGTTCGCTGCATGAACATGGCCGAAAAGACCAGGTCCGGATACTTGGTTTGGGCCGCTTGGTAGGCGCCGATCATGCGGCGGGCGTCCAGGGCATGCACCGCGATGGGCTTTTCGACAAGCACGTGGATGCCCTGTCCCAGGGCGTCGATGCTGATCGGTGTGTGGTCGTAGTGAGGCGTAGCAATGAGGATGGCCTGCAACTGCGCACCGGTCTCGGCCAGCAGATCCCGGTAGCTGTAGGTGGCTTTGACACCGTATTGGGCCGCGACCGCGTCGGCCCGCGCCCGGTTGATGTCGCAGACGGCCACCAGCTCGGTAGTGGCCAGTTCGTGGACATCACGGGCGTGCAAGCGGCCCATATTACCCACACCAACGATGGCCATTCTCAGTTTTCCTTTGTCGCTCATCCGGCAATCTCCTATTTACTCTGGCTATGCCTATGACTCATCGACAGGCGCCGATCGAGCTGCCAAAGAACCGTTGTACGGGCGCAGCATGCTGCGCCCCTACCTCAAGAACCGGTCCGCAAAATCGAGAAACTGCCGCCCATCGTATAGCGTTAGGTCGTGCTCTCCGGAACGGACATGATAGCCGATGGTGCCCAGCACCGGCCGGTCGAATAGACTCGGTCAAAAGGATCTCACTTCCAGTAGCTGCACATCTCAGCCTAGCGGTTTGGACCGGTCCCGGATAAAGGCGATGATATCCTCGGCGTCGGCGCTATCCTGGCAACTCACCAGCAGGAACACGTTCCGCTCGTCGAGTTCGTCAATGTGCTGGCGGATCTGGTCACTGGTCGCCCGTAGCATCAGGTTGGCCGAACCGGTGGCGCTGAATATCTGGGGCAGGTCCTCGATGCAGGGTGTGGTCCGCGGATCGTCGGTGACTTCCAGCAGGGCCAGCTGGGGCAGTTGTGCCACTCGGGGCACGTAATGCAGCTTCTCGTTGTGCACGTGGTAGAGCACCGCCTGGTACCCCGCTACCAACCGGCGCTCGTAGGGCAAGCCGAACTCCTCATACACCTGGGGCGAGCAGAGCATGGCCGTGTCGTTGGCCAGGTGGCCGATGGTCCCCGCCGGCAGCCAGGGATCACCATGGCTGAAGACGCGTCCCCCGGCGATATCATCGGCCCACGACCACTGGTGTGGAAAGTACCAGCGGAGGGCGCTGACCAACCTGCTCAGCAACTCGTGGCAAAACTCGGGTTGCAACAGAAAGTCGGTGAACAAGGCGTCGCCGCGCACCGCATTGGCCACGTCCATGGGCGTCATGGTGCCGCGCATGGACAGCACAAAGGTCCCATCCTGCCGCCGGCGCAAATAATCGTAACTCGATCGCATGATGCGGAACCACCGGTCGTCTTCGCTGCATCGCAGCTTGGCCAAGTCAGCGGGTTCGTGGATGAGGGGCAGGGGCAAGCAGGTGGTATCCTGCAGGCGCACCTCCAGGCCCAGCCAGGCCGAGTGTTCCGCGATCCCGAAAAAGGGGCAGAAGGCCGGGAGGGCATCGTCGTCCAGGCCCTCTTTCGCCCGCCAGCCGGGCCGGGCGGCGGCCAGGTTGGAATCCAGCCAGTCAGCCAGTTGCCGGTCGAGATCGAATTCGTGGAGCGGCGGGATGGGCGGCGCCTCGGCTGGGATCTCGGCATGGACCAGGTAGTGTCCCGGCTCTGTTTGGCGGTAGAAGGCTTTGGAGCGCCGGACGACGCGCTCGATGTGTGCAGTCAGTTCCATCAGGATCGCTCTTGGTTCGCCTCTGCTCACCTCAGCGCGGGCGCAGAAGATGAGCTGCCAGCTGTGGATGCGGGTGGCGGGGCTAATGCCCCGGTCGACGCCGATCATTATAGCCAATGCAGAGCGGATTGTCAAGCAATAGTTAACATCGTATGCCCAAATCAAAAGCAGCTATACGGCGGGAACGGGTGGGGTTTCGTAGTTGAGCTGCGGTGAGTGATGGGACGGGCTATGTCGAACATGGGAACCGTCATTTGCACCCAATCCTCATTAACTCAGGCTTGACAAAGATCTGGCTTTGTGTTATTCTACTGTATAGTGCTCATCGGGTAGGTCAAGTGAGTGACATACCCGGGGAAACCGATACCACTGTTCAGGAGCTATTTGCTTCCCGGTGGGTGACATGCCCGGGGCGGTCAATGTGAACCGATCAACCTTCAAAGGCGAGTTGCTATTTCTTCCGTCGAGTTTGAACGGAGAAAGGAGTGCAGTCGCGGGTCGTGAGCCAGGCCACCGCACGTTGGTGCCTGTCCAGGCACGACACCCCCAGCGGCTGAAATTGGCGACTCCTGTGGATCTATTCTCCGCCGGCCTGCCAGGCGTCGTCATCAACCATTCCCCGGCAGTATCGGGGTGCTACATCGGTTCGCCCAGTCTGGTCCTTCTTCCCAACGGCGAGTACGTTGCCTCCCACGATTTCTTTGGCCCCAAAGCAAACCACACAAACCATGCCACCACGTTGATCTTTGTCTCAGAAGACAAGGGGCAAACGTGGCAGCAGGCGAGCGTCGTCCGCCCCTCTTTCTGGGGCAAGCTGTTTGTACACTGGGACCAACTCTACCTCTTGGGTACAAGTCACGAGTACGGGGATCTCCTCCTGAGGCGTTCGAAGGATGGTGGCCGGACGTGGACCACGCCTGAAGGACCAAGCACCGGTCTGCTGCGCAAGGGCCGCTACCACTGTGCACCCTGCCCCATCCTAATTCATAAGGACCGTATCTGGCGCTCCATGGAGATGTGGACCGGACCCAATTGGGGTGATTTTGAAGCCTTGGTCATGAGTGCACCGCTGGACGCCGAGCTGCTGGCGGCCCGCAGTTGGCGGTTCAGCCAGCACTTGCCCAAGCAAGAGGGCTTCTGTTGGCTTGAGGGCAACGTACTCTTGGATCCTGACGGCAAGGTGGTGAACGCCCTGCGCACCAACGATGGCGGGGACGACAAAGCAGCCGTCGTATCTGTGTCCGGCGATGGCCGGCAGCTTTCTTTCGACCGGGAAGTTGGTTTCATCGATATGCCCGGCGGCGGTAGCAAGTTCACCATCCGCTATGACCCCCGGACGGCTCGCTACTGGTCGATCGTGAACAAGCAGACAAATCCTGCCGCTTATCGTAATAACCTGGTATTGACATCGTCCGCTGATCTGAGAAACTGGAACGTGGAAACACCGCTCCTCCGCCATGCAGATGCCCAGAACCACGCCTGGCAGTATGTGGACTGGCAGTTTGAGGGCGAGGACATCGTCTTTGTCAGCCGGACTGCCTTTGATGACGGCTTGGGTGGCGCCCAGAGCGCTCACGATGCCAACTATCTCACGTTTCACCGAATCAAACACTTTCGTGATCTCGGCACAGCCCGCATCTCAGCGCTTTCATCGCGGTGCGGCAATGGAAAGGAGGCAAGGCGATAGCAGATAAATCCTATTGAAGGTACTTCTCAGCAACGCTATGTGGACGTAACCCTATTCTCTACGAAGGAGAGGAAGAAATGAGCAAGAATTCAACGTGGAAGCTACTAGCACTGCTGCTGGTTGTGTCGATCCTGGCCACAGCATGCGGTGCGACACCCGAACCGACCGCCCCGGAGCCAACCGAGGCCGCTGCTGAAGCGACCCAGGCCCCGGAGCCGACGGAGGAGGCCGCCCCGTCAGGCGAGGAGCAGGACTTTGTGACCTGGTACCAGTTCGACCAGGACAATGACGACCCGGCCAACGACGAGGCAGTGGGCAATACCTATCTGCGAGATACGATTCCTGTCTTTAACGAAGCCTATGAAGGCACGTGGAACTGGGTCAACGTACCCAAGGCTTGGGACAGGATGGAGGCAGAGTTGGTGGCCGCCGTGCAGGCGGGCGGCGAAGTGCCTGACATCTTTCACGGCGCCGATAACCAACTGTTCAACTTTGTGCGCAACGGCGCGGTGCAGGATCTGACCGATTGGGCCATGGCCCAGGATTGGTACGCCGACATGGATCCCCAGGCCCTCGAGGCCTGCAAAGGCCAGGACGGCCGGCTGTACTGCATCCCCGTCTCCGAGGTCCCCTTTGTCACCTTTGTGTGGGCCGACCGTTTCCCTGACGGCTTTCCGACAACGCCGGACGGGTTTATGGCGGCGGCCGAGCGCCTCGATGCCGAGGGCCTCGATGTCATGACCTACTTTGGCTCGACCGACTTTGACGGCGACGGCGCCGAGCGTGCCGTGTGGACGATCGTCTCCGGCTTTGGCGGAACGTACGACGATGGCCAAGGCAACATGCTGCTCAACATTCCGGAGAACGTGGCCGCCATTGACTTCCTGCGCACGCTGGCCGTCAATGGGTATGTGCCCGAAGTGGCCTTTGCCGGCGGCTTCCAGGAGGAGGAGGCCTTCAAGGACGCTTCCGCAGCCTCCATCCCCACTGGCATGTTCGGCTACCGCTACATCCGGCCCTTGACGGCGCCCAACGGTAACACCTACACCACCGAGACCGAACAGGACATGCTGGATGCCATCGATGCTGGGGATGTCGTTGTGAGGCCCTTCGTCGCGCCCGAGGGCAACGATCCCGGCTGCAGTCTGCAGGTCGAGGGTTTCTTCATTCCCACTGGCGCCCAGAACATCGAGGCGGCTTACGACTACATCACTTGGATCATGACCGACATCGAGCAGAACGCCGACTGGGTGGCCCGGGCTTCGGCTGGCATCCCTGCGCTCAAGACTGCGTTAGGGCACGAGAACTTCCAGAGCGAATTTTACCGGCAAGCCATTGACACCGCCGAAGCCAGCGCCTGCCGTCCGCCCCACGGCACGCTAGAGCGCTGGGACGAAGCCAAGCCGATGATCATGAACGCTGTGTACAAGCTGGTCAAGGAGGATCCGACAGCCGACATCGCCGCCGAGTTGCAGGAGGTGCAGGATGAGTACAACGGCGGCGTGCAGCCGGTCCAGCCTCCCGAGCCAACCGAAGAGGAGGCCGCACCGTCGGGCGAGGTTCAGGACTTTGTGACCTGGTACCAGTTTGACCAGGACAACGACGACCCGGCCAACGACGAGGCGATAGGCAATGCCTACATCCGCGAGACCTTGCCCCAGTTCAACGAGGCCTTTGCCGGCAAGTGGAACTGGATCAACGTACCCAAGGCCTGGGACAAGATGCCGCCGGAGCTGACTGCTGCTGTACTGGCTGGCGGGGACGTCCCCGACCTGATGCAAGCAAGTGAGTCGAATACGGCGAACTTTGTGCGCAATGGCATTCTGCAGGACTTTACCGACTGGGCCCAGGCCCAGCCGTGGTACAGCGATATGGATCCCAACGCCCTTGATGCGTGTACCTTTGACGGCAAGCTGTACTGCTTCCCCATCGCCGAGACGCCGCAGGTGGTCTTTGCCTGGGCCGATTACTTCCCTGATGGCTATCCTGATACTCCCGCAGAGTTCGAGGCGAAGGCGGAGGAGTTAAAGGCGCAGGGGGTCAACATCTGGACTTACTTTGGCTCGACTGACTTTGACGGCAACGGTACGGGGCGTGCCACCTGGACGGT